>JALYSW010000231.1 GCA_030854615.1 Gemmatimonadota bacterium | reverse complement strand
TGACCGTGTACGGCCTCCCGTCGGGGCGGCTGTTCAAGGAGATCCCCGTGTTCTCGGTGTTCCCGCAGACGGGCTACGGCTACAGCGAGGAATCGAAGGCGATGCTCCAGACGACGTTCGGCCAGGTCCCGTGGGATGACTCGCATCACACGGAGTTGTCGCTCACGGATGGTGTGCCGGATGGCCGCTGGCTGTTCATCAATGCGAACAACACGCCACGCATTGCGCGACTGGACCTGAAGAAGTTCGAAACGGAAGAAATCATTCAGATTCCGAACGCCTCGGGTGGCCACGCGTCGCCGTTCGCGACGCCCGACACGAAGTACGTGGTCTCGGCGACGCGGTTCAGCGTTCCGATTCCGCAGGCGGACGTGCCGATCGACAGCTACAAGCAGAATTTCAAGGGCACGATCACCTTCGTGCGGGCGGATCAGCCCGGCAAGATGGATATCGCGTTCCAGATCATGATGCCCGGCTACGACTACGATCTGGGACACGCGGGGAAGGGCCCGTCCGACGGCTGGTTTTTCTTCACGACGTACAACTCCGAGCAAGCGAACACCAAGCTCGAGGTGAATGCGTCGCAGGCCGACAAGGACTACATCGCGGCGGTGAATTACAAGAAGGCGGAAGAGTGCATCGCCGGCGGGAAGGCGAAGAAATTCGGCGGCACGTACGTGCACAATGTGATCGATCCGAGCACGAAGGTCGCGTCGAGCGAGACGAAGACCGGCGTGACGATGCTCTATCCGGCGGACTGCGAGGGGCTGGTCTACTATCTGCCGACGCCGAAGTCGCCGCACGGCGTCGACATCGATCCGTCGGGCGAATACATCGTCGCCGGCGGCAAGCTCGCGACGGTGATTCCGGTGCACTCCTTCACGAAGATGATGAAGGCGATCGCCGACAAGCAGTTCGAGAAGACGATCGACGGCATCCCGGTGTTGAAGTACGAGGCAGTGATCGCGGGCGAAGTGCAGAAGCCGGGGCTCGGCCCGCTGCACACGGAATTCGACGGCAAGGGAAACGCCTACACGTCGATGTTCATCTCGTCCGAGGTCGTGAAGTGGAAGCTCGGTACGTGGCAGGTGCTCGACCGGATGCCGGTCTACTACTCTGTGGGCCATGTCATGATTCCGGGCGGTGACAGCAGGAAGCCGTTCGGCAAGTATCTGCTCGCGCTGGACAAGATCACGAAGGACCGCTACCTGCCGACGGGCCCCGAAGGCTCGCGCTCCGCGCAGCTGATCGACATCAGCGGCGACAAGATGAAGATGCTGCTCGACTTCCCCACGCTCGGCGAGCCGCACTACGCGCAGGCCGTTCCGGCGAGCCTGCTCATGCCGACGTCGGTCAAGTTCGAGAAGCTGAGTGAGAACGCGAATCCATTCGTGACGATGGCGGAGAGCGATGGCGGGATCACGCGTCACGGCAAGCGTGTGGACATCAAGATGATCGCGATCCGCAGCCACTTTGCTCCTGACAATCTCGAGGGGATCCAGGTGGGGGACACGGTCTACTTCCACGTCACGAACATCGAGCAGGACTGGAACATCGCGCATGGCTTCGCGGTCTTCGGCGCGAACACCTCGGGGATCACGCTGCCGCCGGGGGAGACGCGCACGCTGAAGTGGATTCCGCAGGCGCCTGCCATCTATCCGTTCTACTGCACCGACTTCTGCTCGGCGCTGCATCAGGAGATGCAGGGATATGTTCGCGTGTCTCCGGCCGGATCGAACGTGCCGCTCATGGCCAACACGAGCAAGAGCTCGCAGAGCGCGCAGGCGAAGATCGGCTCGTCGGTTCCGGCTATGAACATGGCGGGCGCGAAGCCCGGAACTCGATGACGAGCGCCGTGCTGTCCCCCTCGCGTGCAGGTGGTTTGGGCACACCCGCGCGTGCGCTGCCGCGGCTGTGGCGAGGTCTCACCGTCATGGCATCGCTCTGCCTCATTGGGCTGTACTTCGTTCCGCTGTGGCGCGTGCAACTCGTCGCTCCGCAATATCCCGAAGGGCTCGGCATGCGCATCAGCATCAACAATGTGTCGGGCGCGACTCCGAACGATCTCAACAATATCAACGGGCTCAATCACTACATCGGCATGAAGCGGATCACGCCGGAAGCGATCCCCGAGCTGCGGATCATGCCATGGATCGTGGCCGTGCTCATCGTGACCGGACTGCTGGTGGCGGTCATAGGGCGCCGCGTTCCGCTCTATGCATGGTGTGCGACATTCGTTTTGGCCGGAGTGGCGGGGCTGGTGGATTTTTGGCGATGGGAATACGACTACGGCCATAACATCGACTTCGAGCACGCGATCCTCAAAATCCCGGGGATGACGTATCAGCCCCCGCTCATCGGGGTCAAGCAACTGCTCAACTTCACGGCGGTGTCGTGGCCCGACGTCGGCGGATGGCTGGCGTTCGCGGCGCTCGCGCTCGCGCTTGCCGCAGTGGTTGCCGCGTATCGAGCTCCACATCCGTCGCATGTCTAATCGGAGCCTGGCGTTCGGCGCGATTGCCCTGATGGTGGCGGGGGGAGCGGCGGGTGCACAGGCGACACCGAGACCTGTTTCCGGCTCGAATGTGCGCCTCGTGGTGAACGTGTTTCCCACGGGGTCCGTCCGGACCGTGCGCGACGCGCTCGCCATTGTGGCGCGCGGCGGTACGATCATCGTGCACGCCGGAACGTACCGCGACAGCACGATCGTCGTCGCACTGCCGGTGCGCATCATCGGCGACGGCAACCCGCTGCTCGATGGTGGAGGGGCGAGGCAGATCATGACGATCACCGCGGACAGCGTGACCGTGCGCGGGATCCACTTTGCCAATGTCGGCGTGGCCTTCACGGAGGATCTCGCCGCAGTGAAGGTCGTGCGCGCGAGCGACTGTGACATCTCCGACAACATCATCGATGATGCCTTTTTCGGCATCTACCTGCAGGAGGCCTCGAACTGCCTCGTGCAGGGCAATACGCTGCACGCGTCACACGTTCGCGATGCGACGTCGGGAAACGGAATTCACCTCTGGCACTCGCGAGAGATCACGATCGTCGGCAACCATGTGTCCGGGCATCGCGACGGGATCTACTTCGAATTCACCCGCGAGGCGCACGTGCGTGACAATGTCAGCACCGACAACCTGCGATACGGGCTCCACTTCATGTACTCCGACAGCTGCGACTACGAGCGCAACATCTTCCGGCACAACGGCGCGGGCGTCGCGGTGATGTACTCG
>JALYSW010000230.1 GCA_030854615.1 Gemmatimonadota bacterium | reverse complement strand
AGCGCGTACTTCGGCTCTCAGGCACTCGCAGATTTTCAGTCTACGCTCGGGCCGCTCGGCGCCCCTGTCACCTTCGTGCAGACAGGGCAGCGCGAGCGAGGAGGCATGCTCGAGCGGATCTATCGCGTCACTTTCGCCGGTCGTGCGCTACGCGTGTGGACGTACGAGATGCCCGATGGGAAGCTGGAGCAATATCAGCTGTCCCCCGCCGGTTGACGTCGGGAGTCTCGCTAGCCTTCGCGATGCCGCGCAGCATCCCGCCGAAGATCAGCCCGTGCACTGGCATGAGCGCGTACCAGTAGAGCAGCCCGGCGAGCCCGCGCGGCTCGAAGATCGCCGTTTGCCTGATCGTGCTCCCTGTGCCGTGCGGGGAGACCTCGAACTGGAGCCACGCGCGCCCCGGTACCTTCATCTCGGCGCGAAGTCGCAGCAGCCGGTCTCGCTCCAGCGCCTCGACGCGCCAGAAGTCGAGCGCGTCGCCGGTGCGCAGTGTGTCGGGGTGACGGCGCCCCCGCCGCATCCCGGCGCCGCCCACGAGCAGATCGGCCGCGCCGCGCAGCTGCCAGAGCCAATCGCCGTAATACCAGCCGACCGCGCCGCCGATGCGCTCGATCGATCGGAACGCCGCCGCCGGTGATCCCGCGACGCTCGCTTCGCGCGAATCCACGAGACGCGACCCACCCTCCGCCTCCGCGTGCGTCTGCATGCTGCCGAGCGAGGACGCCGCATCCGACCAGCGCGTCTCTGCGAACTCGCGATCTTCGTTGCGCATCGCCTGCGCGATCGCGGTTCTCATCCCGCGCGGATGAATTTCGGGAAAGAGCTGCGCGGCGAGCGGCGACTTCACGATGGTCTCGTTGCGCACGCTGTCGATGAGCTTCGCGCCGACGCGTGCGTACACGGGCGTGATGAGCCCGAGCCAACGGCTGGAGAGCCACGGCGTCAACACCGGCACCTTCACGAACCACCGCTTCAGCCCCCGCTGCTTCGCGTATTCGCGCATGATGTCGAGATACGACAGCTGCTCGGAACCGCCGATCTCGATGATCGTGTTCTTTGCGATCGAGATGTTCGCGGCTGCAACGAGATAGGCAAGCACGGCATCCACCGCGATCGGCTGCGTGCGCTGACTGACCCACCGCGGAATGATCATCATCGGCAGCCGCTCCACGAGTGCTCGCACGAGCTCGAAGGAAAGACTCCCCGAGCCGATGATCACCGAGGAGCGCAGCTCCACCGTCGTCACTCCGCTCTCGCAGAGGAGACGCCCGACCTCCTGGCGGCTCTCGAGATGCTCCGAGAGATTCGCGCTTCGCCCCAGGCCGCCGAGGTAGATGATGCGCTGCACGCCGGCCGCGGCAGCGGCACGCGCGAAGTTGCGCGCCCCCTCGCTCTCTTCGCTGGCGAAGCCGTCGCCCGACGCCATCGCGTGGATGAGATAGTAGGCGGTGTGCACTCCATCGAGCGCGTCGACGAGCGACGGCGCATCGCAGACATCGCCACGCACGATCTCGACCTCTGGCTCCGCGCTGGTGCGAGCGTCGTCCGGGCGCCGCACCATGCATCGCACCCGGTCGCCGCGCTCGTGCAGCTCGCGCACAAGGCGGCCGCCAATATATCCGGTGGCTCCCGTCACGAGCACGAGGGGCTTCATTCCGTGTTCCGGTCCGCGCGAAGCTCGGAGAGAAGTCCGGAGACGGTGGATTCGACGCGGACGCCGATTGCAGAAAGCTCCTTCGAGAGCATCGCCGCACCCGCGCCGCCGGCGAGGAGCGTGATGTCGCCGGGGATACGCTCGCGCAGCTCTCGCATCTCGCGTATCACGCTCTCGCTGTCCTCGACGTAGACGATGCTCACGGCGACGAGGCGCGCATTCGCAGCGATCGCGGAGGACGCGAGCTCCGAAGTGGGGAGATTGCCGCCGAGGTAGACGACGTTCCACCCTTCGAGCGCCGCGGCGGCGCCAACGAGCGACGCGCCGATGACGTGACGCTCGCCGGCGACCGTGGCGACGAGCACCGTCCGCGCGCCAGCGCGATTCGTGAACGCGCGCATCATCGCCATGACGATATCGTGGAGCGACGATGTGACGAGGTGCTCGTGCGCGGGCGAGAGACGGCCCGCGTGCCACTCGTCGCCCACGCGGCGGAGCAGGGGCGCAGCAACAGTCTCGAGAAATGCGGGCATTCCCATCACGACTGCTGCTCGGCGCAACGCCTCGTCGAGCGCCGCCGCGTCGAGCGTGCGCGCGAGCGAGAGCGATGCAGCGACAACGTCTTCCGGATCATACGCCGAGCTCGGGATGGGGACGCGCGCCTTCCTCGCGATATCGTCCTCGGCGATCAGAAGCTCCAGCGCGTTCGTCGAGAGCTTTGCGACGCGACTGATGCTCCGCCCCCCGCGCATCGCGGCTTGAATGAGCGCGAGGCGGTGCACGTCCTGATCGGTATAGAGCCGCAGCCCAGCGGGGTCGCGTAGCGGCGCGACGACGCCGTAGCGTCGCTCCCAGACTCTAAGCACATCCTGCGAGAGCCCGGTACGCTCGGCGACCACGGCTATCGGATGTCGGAGCTCGGGCTCTGCGAGTGTGTTCGTGGCTGACATGCGTTCAATCTACTCTTTGTTCATGGTCTGTCAAGGCAAATATATCGACAACTTCTGGACAACGGCATTCTCCTTGCAATGTAGCTTCCCGAAAAGATCAACCACATTCGCGGGCTTTCGATGCCGCTCAAGCTTTTAAGAGGAATACGAACAATGAAGAATCTCGACGTAGTTGCCGCGGTCCTGCTCGTCGTCGGCGGTCTCAATTGGGGGCTCGTCGGCGCCGCGAACTTCGATCTCGTCGCCACGATCTTCGGCGTGATGTCGCCGCTCAGCCGGATCGTGTATGTGCTGGTTGGGCTGGCCGCCATCTATCAGGCGCTGCAGTGGAAAGCGATCCAGCGCCGCTGGCTCGCGACGTCTCCCGCGTACGCGTGATCGTCTTCGCGTGGGGGCGGTGCTCGCCACCACGCGCACGAAAAGAGAACGGGCCGGAGAATCCTGCGATTCTCCGGCCCGTTCGTCGTTCACCCTCTCTCGCATCGCGCCGATCGCGCGATGCGAGTTAGATCATCACGGCGTGCCGACGATCGCGAAGATCCCCGTGCTCGTGACCTGACCGTACACGATGTGGCTCGTCGTGTTCACACTGCTGCTGATCGTCGGCTGCCAGCTGCCGCCAACGTACTGTAGAACTCGCAGCGAGCTCTCGGAGATGCCCGAGGGAAGCGTGTTGGGATCGTAGCCGAGTCCGAGCTCCCCGTTCGTGCTGAAGGTGACGACTGGCGAAATGACGTGTGCCATGCCGACCAGCCCCGCCGGCGCCGATGGAGCCGGCACCGACCACACGAAGAACGTCGTCGAGGAGTGAAGCGCGCCTTCGGGAATGTAGAGCGAGAGATGGCACGCGTCGACGCACAGCGAGC
>JALYSW010000170.1 GCA_030854615.1 Gemmatimonadota bacterium | reverse complement strand
TATCCCGCGGCTGGAATCTCCTGATGCCCTGGTTCCGGACGAGCTGGTGCTACAACTGCGACTGGCGTGGACTGCTTCGTCACGGACATCTCACGACGTCGACCGCGGTGCTCCCGAAGCGGGTGCGGCCGGCCGTCCGCAGCGATGACTAGGCACCACGGGCAAATATCGTCAGCCACGCCGGCCAGTTTCCGCTCAGCTCCGCAAAGTCCTCGAAATAGACCAGTCCAAGAGACTCGAGCTCGCTGGTAAGAGCGCCGAGCGCTTCTTCATCGTAAAGTGGGCCGATCGCGATCATCTCGCCCTCGACTCGAAATTCGTCAGGGGTGAGATTGTACTTCGTGTCGTAGTGCGCGCGCGCGAGACCCGCACGCTCGAAGGCGGATTTGCGCACGAGCATGGTCGGCGCATCTGGCTGTATCTCGAGTGGCATTCGGGAAGTGTGCGCGACCGTCCCGCGCTTGTCCATTCATTGTATCTTTGACGGATGACTTCGCTGCCATTCGAGCTCGAGCTCGACGTCATTGTCGTCGGCGCGGGCCATGCCGGAACCGAAGCAGCCGTTGCCGCGGCAAGGCTCGGCGCGCGCGTCGGGCTCGTGACGAGCGCGCTGGAGACGATCGGCCAGCTGTCCTGCAATCCGGCCATCGGTGGCGTTGCCAAGGGCACGGTTGCGCGGGAAGTCGACGCGCTGGGCGGCATCATGTCGCGCGCCACCGATCTGGCGACGCTGCAGTTCCGGATGCTGAACCGCGGCAAAGGTCCCGCCGTGTGGGCGCCGCGCGCGCAGTGCGACCGCGGGCTGTATCGACGCGCCGTGCGTACGCTGATCGAGCACCAGCCGAAGCTCCACACCGTTCAGGGCACGGTTGCTCGCCTGCTGATCGATGAGACGGGCCGGCGCGTCAGGGGAATAGAGACGCTCGAGGGGCGTCGCTTCGGCGCCGCCGCGGTGGTGATCACCGCCGGAACCTTCCTGCGCGGACGCCTGCACATCGGCACCGATACGCGGATCGCGGGCGGCCGCGCAGGCGATCCGCCCACGATCCAGCTCGCGGAGCAACTCGATGCGCTCGGCCTCGTGTCGGCGCGCTTCAAGACGGGCACGCCACCGCGCATCGACGGGCGTTCCGTAGACTACTCGAAGCTCGAGCGACAGGACAGCGAGATCGATCAGTTCGATTTTTCGTGGTCGCACTTCTGGGATTCGGCGCGCACACAAAACGGCGCAACGAGGCATCCCCCGCAGCTTCCGTGCTGGATCACCTTCGCCGGCGAGGAGACGAAGCGGATCGTCAGCGAGAACATCGCGAAGTCCGCCATGTACGGCGGCGCGATCGCCTCGCGAGGCCCGCGCTATTGCCCGAGCGTCGAGGACAAGATCGTGCGCTTCCCGAATGTCGAGCGCCACCAGCTCTTCCTCGAGCCCGAGGGACACGACACGGCCGAGCTATACGTGAACGGCCTCTCGACGTCGCTCCCGGCCGATGTCCAACTCGACATGCTGCACTCGGTTCCCGGGCTCGAGCAGGTGAGGATGACGCGCGCCGGCTACGCGATCGAGTACGACTACTTCCCGCCGACGCAGCTCGATGCATCGCTGCAGGTAAAAGCACTCGCCGGTTTGTATTTCGCGGGACAGATCAACGGAACCACCGGCTACGAGGAGGCGGCGGGACAGGGCGTCGTCGCGGGGATGAACGCGGCGCTCGCGGTGCGCGGCGATACACCCGCGATCTTCGGCCGGGAGCGCTCGTACATCGGTGTGCTGGTCGACGATCTCGTGACGCGCGGAGTGGACGAGCCGTACCGGCTCTTCACCTCGCGCTCCGAATTCCGCCTGACGGTGCGACAGGACAATGCACTCAACCGGCTCGCGCCGTTGGCGATCGAGCTTGGAATGCTGACGGAGCGCGAAGAGCGCATCGTCGAGCGGCGCTTCGCGATGGAGGCGCAGGCGAGCGCGCTGGCGGAGGCGACGAGTGTTCGCCCGGAGCAGGTCGCGAGACTGCTGGAGGAAGCGGGGAGTGCGCAGCTGCCGCACGCGATGCGTGTCGCCGAGATCGCGAAGCGGCAGAATGTTTCGCTCTCGTCGCTGTTCGAGGCGACGGGAGTGGGTGGCGACATCGAGCGCGATGCGCTCATCACCGCGGAGCTCGAGCTCAAGTACGCGGGCTACTTTGCGCGCGAGCGCGTGCAGGCCGAGAAGATGAAGCGCATGGGCGATTTTCCGTTGCCGCCGTCTCTACCGTACGAGGAGCTACGCTCGCTCTCGACCGAGGCGCGGCAGAAGCTCGGCGTACTGCGGCCGCGGACGCTCGCGCAGGCATCGCGTGTGCCGGGCGTGAGCCCGAACGATCTGCAGAATCTGGTGTTGGAGATCGAGCGCCGTCGACTCGCCTCGGCGGATTCAGCGCCGTAGCGATGTATCGCTCGCTGATCGCCACGGCATTTCGCGTGCGCCGTGCCTACCTGGAGAAACACGGCAGGGCGCCCCGTCTTCTCCGGCCACGCCGCTTCACCGAGAAGATCCAGTGGCGCAAGCTCTTCGACTTCAACTCGCTTTTCCCGACACTCTGCGACAAGATCGCCGTCCGTGAGTACATCGCGGAGCGAGTTGGCCGCGAGTATCTCATTCCGCTGCTCTGGTCGGGCGTGCCCGCGGATATCCCGTTCGAGAGTGTCGTCAGGCCCTGCGTCCTCAAGAGCTCACACTCGAGCGGCCAGGTGATGATGATCGGTCGCGACGACGTTCTCGATGCGGCCGTCGTCCGCGCGCAGACGGAGCGCTGGCTCGCGATCAATCATGGCTTGGCATACGACGAGCCTGGCTACGTACCGGTGCCGCCGCGCCTGATGATCGAGCAGGAAGTGACGACGGCTGACAGCGCCAGGCCCGACGAGGTCCGCCTCTTTGTTTTCGACGGAAAGGTCGCCGTCATCAACACCGTGTTCGTGGAGGATGGCCGGATCCGTAGCGGCGCGTTCCACACACGGGATTGGAGGCTGCTGAACTGGCACTTCACTCGCGTGGTCGATCGCATGTTCCCCCAGCCGAGCCGCCTTGACGAGATGATTGCGGTGGCCGAGCGGCTCGGGGCGGAGCTCGACCATGTGCGTGTCGACATCTACGACTGTGGTGAACGCATCTGGATCGGCGAGCTGACGTTGTATTCCTGGTCCGGGTACTCGCGCTTCGAGCCAGACGAGGCGGATTTCGAGTTGGGATCATATTGGCGGATCCCGACGCCGGGATGGCGCAGTGTGATTGCCGCGCTGTGGAACGGGCGGGCTTTTCCCCCGCGAGCGGGGACGTTGGAGTTGACGCCGGGAATGAGAGAGGGGATCGCGTCGGGAGCGTGAGCTTGCGGCGGTCGCGGTAGCAGAGTCCTTGCAGTAGGGATGGCGACACGAACGAGTCGTTCGGCGTTTGACGTCGAAATAGTATCGAACCAACATTAAATGCGGTCGCGTGCATGGCTGTTCGCCGGTGCGGAGCGACGTCGCACACCATAGGAGAAATTATGCATCGCTCGATCATCGCCAGTGCGCTGTGCGCCGTCTCGCTCGCGGCGCAGCAGCCGGCGGGGAACATGCCTTCCATGCATCCTCCGTCGGTGATCAGTACGAGCGCGACGGGTGAGGCGCGGTACATCCCTGATCGCGCGACGGTTTCGATTGGCGTGCAGACGCGTGCGCTGACGGCGGCAAAGGCGAGTGCGGACAACGCGGTAAAGCAGCGAGCGGTGATCGACGCGATCAGGGCGCAGGGGATTGCGGCGGAGCAGATCTCGACGGTGAACTACAGTCTCAATGCGGAGCAGGTGTACAACCCGCAGGCGGGGGATAAGGCACCGAGGATTACTGGCTACGTGGCGACGAATACGGTGCGCGTGGAAGTGAAGAAGGTGGACCAGGTGGGCGCGCTGATCGACGCGGCGATCGCGAAGGGGGCGAACGATGTGAGCTCGCTCGATTTCCACTCGTCGGCGCCGGACTCTCTGCGGCGGGTAGCGTTGGCAGATGCGTACAAGCAGGCGGTGACGGATGCGACTGTGCTGGCGCAGGCGGCGGGTGGTCGGCTGGGAGAGTTGATCGAGCTGACGACGGGCGGATCGGATGGAGGACCGCAGCCGAAATATCGGGCGTCGATGGCATTTGCGAAGGCGGCCGACACGCCGGTGAGCGTAGGTGAGACTGGCCTGAGTGTCTCTCTTATGGCGCGATGGAGATTCGTTGTTGACACTGAATAGATTTATTTGACGCAGTTTTCTGGGAGAAGAGGTTTTTTGTGGTCGGCGGAGGACAGGGATGGATTTATCCACAATTAGACGGTTACTAATCCCGCATTTCCTAGGTTCCACGTGAAACACCGATAGCCGCGCCGCTCGGAGTGGTCTATATTCTCCACCTCACACAGACCTCGAGTGGTGCGTGGCCCGAGTCATCGCAATCGCAAACCAGAAAGGCGGGGTCGGGAAAACCACCACCGCAGTCAACCTCGCCGCCAGCCTCGCCGTCGCCGAACAGCACACCCTCCTCATCGACGGCGACCCACAAGGTAACGCGACCAGCGGAATTGGCCTTGCAGGCGAAACGCTCAGGGGCACCGTCTACGACGCACTCATCGGTCAACGCGCGCTCGACGAAGTCATCCTCCGCGCAATCCAGTTCGCGCACCTCGACGTCGCGCCCACTACTCCCGACCTCGCCGGCGCCGAGATAGAGCTCATCGATCGCACCGATCGCGAGCTCGCCATGCGCGAAGCCCTCGCCCCCGTCCGCGATCGCTATGACTTCATCCTCATCGATTGCCCGCCCTCACTCGGGCTCCTGACGATCAACATGCTCGCCGCCGCGGACGCCGTCCTTATCCCGGTCCAGTGCGAATATTATGCGCTGGAAGGCCTTTCCCAGCTCCTCAACACCGTTAACCGTATTCAGCAGAGCGTAAATCCCGACCTGGCCCTCGATGGCGTCCTCCTCACCATGTACGACGCTCGCCTCAATCTCTCCCGCCAAGTCGTCACCGACGCCCGCGAATACTTCGGCCCGAAAGTCTTCGAGACAATCATCCCCCGCAACGTTCGACTCGCCGAAGCCCCCAGCTTCGGGAAACCGATCGTCCTCTACGACATTGCTTCGGTTGGCGCCCAAGCCTACCTCAGCGTGGCAAGAGAGCTTGTACAGCGTACCGCCAACCTGGATCACGCCTCCGCCACTTCGCCGTCCCGCCTTCCGCCAGCCGCACAGTGATCGATCGCGCCGCACTCGACCCGTCTCCCATCTCCGAGCCCCAGCATGTCCACCGATAAACCCCGGCGCCTCGGACGCGGTCTCGACGCACTCCTCGCCACCCGCCCCCCCGTCGCAGCCCGCACTGTCGAAACCCCGCGCGAGCCGGGCGAAACGCTCCACTCGCTCCCGATCAGCGAGATCCGTCCCAACCCCTTCCAACCGCGCAAGGAATTCCGCGCTGAAGAGCTGGCCGAGCTCGAGGCCAGCCTCAAAACCAACGGACTCCTCCAGGCCGTGACCGTTCGCCGCTCTCCAGACGGCCATGGCTACGAGCTCATCGCCGGCGAGCGACGCCTCCGCGCCGCCACCAGAGTCGGCTGGACCCGCATTCCCGCGGTCTTAAAGGAAATCGATGACCGCGCCCTCCTCACCCTGGCCCTCGTCGAGAACCTTCAGCGCGCCGACCTCAATCCCATCGAGGAAGGGGAAGGCTACCAGCGCCTGATCGCCGACTTCGCCCTCACCCAGCAGGAGGTCGCCGACATCGTCGGGAAAGACCGGTCGACTGTCGCTAACATGTTGCGGTTATTGAAGTTACCGGTCGCCATACGCACGATGGTCCGCGACGGGCACCTCAGCATCGGCCACGCCCGGGCTCTCCTCGCCATCTCCAGCGAGCGCGAAATGCTCGACCTCGCCCGCGAGATCGTCGCAAAAGGGCTCACGGTTCGTGATGTGGAACAGCGCGCCCGCACCGCCACCCTCACATCATCCACGCGCACCCCCAAACCCAAAGGCAGGGAAATCGCTTCGGGACTGAATGCAGAGCTCAAGCGTCTACAAAACGAGCTTCGCCGTCATCTCCAAACCGACGTGACGATCACCGTCGGCGATCACGAGCGCGGCAAAATCGAAATTGCATTCTATTCGAGCGACGACCTCGAACGCGTACTCGATCTCGTGCTCGCATCACGCGAGCGAATTTGACGAGCGGAATTAATGAGCCGACCTGATGGCTGAGGACAGAGACAAAACCGGAGAGCGCGGCTACGGGAATATCTACACGCCTCACGCAGGCGCGATGATCATCCACGTGCAACGCGAAAGCGGTCTCGCCAATCGCACGATCATCTTCACACAACGCCAGGTGCGCCTCTTTCGCACAGGCGCCATCGTGCTCAGTGCACTCATTCTCTTCGGCTTCATCAGCTGGTTCTTTCTGGCCGCACAGGCAGCACGCGTTCCGCTGCTCACACGCAAGGTCGCGCGACTGCAGCACGATGTCGCACGCGTCGACACACTACAGCGATCGCTCAACGAGCTCGCATCCCGCTTTCAGCAGGTGCAACACATGATGGGCAGCTCGTCCATGACCGCAGTCGGCGACACGTCATCAAAGTCGAAAGCACTCGCGGCGATCGCAGTCGCGTCCGACGCCCCACCCGTCGATACCGTCGTCGTACGCCCGGATGAATGGCCTCTTCCCATTGCTGGAACGCTTCTTCCATCCGACTCGCACGCCCTCGAAATCGCCGTCCCCACCGGCACCGAAATCCGTGCCGCAGGAGCCGGCTCGGTCGTCGAAGTCGCGGACGACTCGACACTCGGAAAGTTGATTCGTATCTCTCATCGTTCCGGCTACGAAACGATTTACGCCGGTGCGAGTGAGGTGCGCGTCTCCAAAGGACAGCACGTCGCCGCCGGCGCCGTGATCGCGCTCTCGGGTGACGCGCCTGGCACCCTCGAGCCTCATCTGCACTTCGAAATGCGTCGTCGCGGCATCGCCATCGACGCCTCATCTGTCATCAAAAAGGGACCGGGTCATGGCGATCTTCAATAAGGACTCCAAGGGGATGGACGACAACAAGAACCTCCCCGCCAACAGCAACGCACTCTCGATCATCGCCGCCGGCACCAAGATCCTCGGCGACATCGACACCGACGGCGTCGTCAAGATCGAAGGACGAGTCGAAGGCAGCATCCGCGCCGCGCGACAAGTACTCGTCGGCCGCCAGGGCGAAGTACTCGGCGACATCAACACGCGAGAAGCCGTCATCGGCGGACGCGTCCAAGGCACCGTCAACGCATCCGACCGCGTGGAAGTGCAGGGCACCTCCGTCATCATCGGTGACATCAACACGCGCGCACTCGCCGTCATCGAAGGCGGCCGGATCAACGGCAGCGTACGGATCGCCGACGCCAAGGAGCCCGGTGCCGACGAGCAGACCCACCCGTCGCCCGTCGCCGTGCTTCGCTAGCCAGCCTCGGAAGGGCACACAACAGGCCGGCTGGCACTCGCCATCCGGCCTGTTGTGCACAATCCGCTAATGTGTTGACCTCTAATGCTTTACGAGCGATATTCACATCGCATATTGGACATTGTCCACAGTTATCCACAGCCCAAACTCGCTCCGGGCCTGCCCCTATGACCTCATTGACGCGCATCGCCAGCGAGCTCGACTCGCTGCTGCGTACCGCTGACATCCCCGACTACCCACAGGCACTCAACGGCGTCCAGGTCGAAACGCAGGCCGAGATCGTGAAGGTTGCGGCGGCGGTTGATCTGCGAGAGCGCACGATCAGGAAAGCGCTGGACGCGGGCGCCAATCTCCTCCTCGTGCACCACGGGCTCTTCTGGGCAGGGCTGCAGCCACTCCGCGGACCATACTACCGCCGCGTTCACGCCCTGCTCGCCTCGGGGATGGGACTCTACTCCTCGCACCTCCCGCTCGACGCGCATCCCGAGATCGGCAACTGCGTCCTGCTCGCACGCGAGCTCGGCCTCACTCCCTCCGCTGGGTTCGCGCGCTACAAGACGATCGACATCGGCGTGCGCGGCGATGATGTCGTCGCGACGAGCGAGCTGCTGGCGCGCGCGGACGCGGTCGCGCGGCAGTGGGGCGGCGCCGCGCGAAGCTCCGCCTCCACGCCGGCGCGAACGACGAAGCACTGGGCGGTTTGTACTGGTGCCGGCGCGTCTGCCGACACGCTCCGCGAATGTGTCGACTACGGCGTCGACACGCTGATCGTCGGCGAAGGCCCGCACTGGACGGCAGTCGATGCCGACGAAATGGGAATCGTCATCATCTACGCAGGGCACTATGCGACCGAGACATTCGGCGTGCGCGCGCTCGCCGACCATGTTGCGCACACCTTCGATCTCCCCACCATCTTCATCGACGTGCCGACCGGATTGTGAGCGCACCGCTCGCTCGCGACGCACGCTGAAGCCCGCACGATGATTCCCGCCGCGCTGCCGATCGTCGCGATCGCAATCGTGCTCGGCGCGCTCGCGTACGTCGTGTTGTGGGCACCGATCGCGCTGCGGTGTACGCGGATCGACGCACCGATCTCCAACCTGTCGCCCAAGCTCGAGGGCTACACGATCGCGGTGTTGAGCGATCTGCACTACGGCGGAACGATCTTTCCCTCGCACCTGATCAGGAACGCCGTCCTACTCGCCAACCGTGCAGCGCCCGACCTCACGGTCATCCTCGGCGACTACGCACTCTCTCACACGAAATTACCGACGGTCTCTCGTTGGCTGTACGAATGGGCGCTCCCGCGAATGACATCGACGCTTCGCACCCTTCGCGCCCGTGATGGCGTCGTCGCCATCCTCGGCAATCACGATTACGACTACGATCCCACGAAGGTGGTGGCCTGGCTGCAGTCAGCGGGCGCGCGCGTGCTCGTGAACGAGTGCACGACGGTCATGCGAGGTGATGCACTACTCGGCATCGGTGGCGTGGATGACTGGACGCATGGGCACATCGATCGGGATGGCGGGTGCAGATCGCTCGCGCCTGGCACCCCACGCCTCGTGCTCTCGCACAATCCCGACGGGGCGCTCGAGCTCGCAACTGCGACGCGCGTCGACCTCGTACTCGCGGGGCACACGCACGGAGGACAGATCGTCCTCCCGTTCTTCGGTGCACCGTCGCGGCACTGCGCGGTATGCGGTCGCGGATCGGCGAGCGGATGGGTCACGCAGTCGCCTGTGCCTCTCTACGTAACGAGCGGGGTTGGTGTCGTAGTCCCGCTTCGCATCAACTGTCCCGCAGAGGTCGTGATCGTGCGCCTCGTGCGCGCGTAACCGGAGTGCTCAGCAGCCCGTGTGCGCGCTCGTCCAGCGCAGCCGCCAACTGCCATCCGCCTGTCGCTCGAGCAGCGCGTACGCATTCGACTCGTAGCCCTCGCGCGCGAGCACGAGGGCTGTACGCGGCGGCACGCCGATGGACACAGCGGCGAGAACATCCGAGCTCTCGAGCGTCTCGTCCGAGCCGGCCGTAACTTCCCGATAGGCGAGTCGATACGGTGAGCTCGACCCTGCGGCGCGCTCGCCGACGATGAGCGTGTGCTCCTCGAGCGGGTTCGCTTCCTGGTTGAGCGTGCGCACGACATCCGCAACCACGGCCTCCGTGCCTGCCACGGGCGAGAAGCGGTACGCCGTCCGCACGGAATAGGGAATGCCGCGAAAGGTGGGCGACGTATCGTTCGGTGCGGTCGACGCGAGCCGGGTGATGTCCGCGGCAAGCTGTGCGGAATCCGCGTGAGGCATCGACTCGACGGTATCCAGCGCGATCGCCTTCGCGCGCCCCTTCAGAAAAGCCACCGTCCATCCCGATGTGGCATCGACATTCTGCATCGTCTGCACTTTCGCCGCCGGCCACTCGATGCACTGATCGGCGTTCCATTCGCCGCCGACCATTGCGCCGACGTGCGCCGTGTCGCCGCCACCGGAGCGTTGAAAGAGCTCGATCGTCGCATTACGCGTGAGCGCCGAATCGAAGTGCACGGCGTCGGACGGAGTACTATCGGTGATCGTCGGGAAGATGACGTACGCCTCCGCCGTCGAGTTGCCGCGCACGAACATGACGGGGCCGGCGCTCGTGTCCCACGTCGAAGGAATGGCGGGGAGATGTGCTGTTGGTACGGCGGGGATGGACGACGGCTGCTGCGCTACCGAGTCCGCTGGCTTCGCGGGCGCCTTGCGCTCACATGCGCTCACGAGAGCGAGAAGGAGAACGCATGTGGAAATTCCGCGAACGTGCATGGTGATCAATCTTCCCCGACGCGAGGCATGCGTCAACGTGCGTGTGTGTTCAGCGTGGCGGAAGCAGATCGCCCACGAGATCCCAATGCCATGTATCGGCTCGCTCGCCGGTGCGTGGATCCTTCAGCGATTTATACTGGAGCCGGTGGGCGGGAAGCCCGACGGAGCGGCCGTAGTGCAGCAGGCGCTCTCGATCGGTGGAAACCAGGTGCGCCATTGAGCGCCCCTTCCATAGGTGCCGGTGCAGCCAGAGCCCGCCGCCCATCGCGTAGATCATCCCTTCGCGCCGCTGTGCGAATTCGCGGTAGGGGCGGTCGTGGTGCTGGCTGTCACTGTTGGTCGATTCGCTGATCACGCGCGAGGGACCATTGTTCGATCAGTTACAGGTGATTCGTCCCTCGAGCGTCGAAGGCGCAAGCGCGGCGGCCGACCCGAAGTATACCGTGCACTTCTCGGCGCCGAGCGATATGTGCGTTGCCGAGCCGGACCAGCCTCCCGCGGTGGCTTCGGGGACGGTGACCGTCACTCCGGCCGACGTCAGGAAGTTGAGCGTCGAGAGGTTGTTGCTGTAGGAGTTGTTCGAGTAATAGTACCCTTCTTCGGCCGTGGCGAGATTGCGGAGATCGCTGCGCATGGCGGCGAGGAACGCCTGGCCTTTGGTCGACGCGAACTTTGGAATCGCGATCGCGGCGAGAATGCCGATGATCACGACGACAATAAGCAGCTCGATTAGGGTAAAACCCGACTTCCGTGACTTGGTCATGTCGCTCCACCGTGAGATAGCAGTTGTTGTTGGCGGAGTACAAGGCAATCCAAATGCCGCCGAGTCCGCATACACAACTACTTGTGGAGTAACGAGTTAGATATGACTAGTCGAACCCATTCGGCTCATTTGACCGGTCGATTTGCCAGTGTTTCGGCAATCTGCAATGACTCCGGTGGCGCGATTACTTGCTGCAGCCAATGAAGTTCTTGACCGTCGCTGGGGGGAGCGGTGGAGCGTTCCCGTAGTAAATCGCGCAATGGGACGTGTCGCCGTCGTGAGTAGCTGTGGCCGACCAGCCGCTGCTATCGGCCTGAACGAATGTGACCCACACGCCGGGAGTAAGGTTGAAGCGCAGCGCGTTGAGGTCTGATGAGTACGCGTCGACCGAGCTCCAGTAGCCTTCCTCGGTCGCGGCCAGGTTTCGGAGGTCGGAAATCATGGTCGTGAGGTAAAACTGGTGCTTGAACCCGTGCATTCGAGGGATGGCCAGCCCTACGAGGATGCCGATGACGACCAGCACCACGAAGAGCTCGATCAAAGAGAACCCGGAACGGCGACGGGGAGACATTGGTTGGGTTCGCGTCCGAGACAAGGTGAGCACTCGAATGATGCACCGTCCATGCTAGGCATGGCGCGTCCTCCACACAACGGTGCAGTCCGTCAATACTGACGATCAGACGTTTCTAACGTCTCGCCGAATGATCGTAGAGGAGCTTTACTCTTTGGTTTCGAGCCAATTGCTACCAATTCCCAGATCAACGACGAGTGGAACGGACAGCTTGGCGGCTTCCTGCATCTCCTGCTGAACCAGAGAGGAGACGTACTCGACTTCGGACGGTGGCGCCTCAAAGACCAGCTCATCGTGCACCTGCAGCAACATGCGCGCTTCCACTCGCTCGCGAGCGAAGAGCGACTGAATGTGGATCATCGCGATCTTGATCAGGTCTGCGGCTGAGCCCTGGATCGGTGAGTTCGTCGCCGTGCGCTCGCCGAATGCACGCACGTTGAAGTTGCGGTCGCGAAGCTCTGGGATGTAGCGGCGGCGCCCGAAGATCGTTTGCACGTAGCCGTGCTCGCGCGCGAAGGCGACCATCGAATCGAGATACGCACGAATGCCCTGGAATCGCTCGAAATACTCATCGATGAAACGGCGAGCATCTGCATTTTCGATTCGCAGCTGTCGCGAGAGCGCGTTGGCGCCCTGCCCGTAGATCGTGGCGAAGTTGATGGTCTTCGCGCGACCGCGCATCTCGGAGGTAACCTCCTCGAGCGTCACATCGAAGATGATCGACGCAGTCTGACGGTGGATGTCGCCGCCCGCGCGAAAGGCGCTCACGAACGCCGGATCATTCGACAGGTGAGCGAGGAGACGGAGCTCGATTTGTGAGTAGTCGGCTGCGATCAGCGACCATCCCTCGCGTGGCACGAAGCCGCGCCGGATGTCGCGGCCGAGCTCACGGCGGATCGGGATGTTCTGGAGATTCGGATCGCTCGACGAGAGGCGGCCGGTCGTCGCGACGGTCTGGTTGAACGACGTGTGGATTCGCTGTGTGAGCGGATGCACGAGCGCGGGGAGCGCATCGATATACGTGCTCTCGAGCTTGGAGAGCTCGCGGTACTCCATCAGCTGCTCGGGAAGCACGTGCCCCATCTCTGCGAGCTCCTGCAGCACGCTCGCGTCGGTCGACGGACCTGTTGCCGTGCGTTTGAGCATCGGCAGCTGCATCCGCTCGAAGAGAATCTGCCGCAGCTGAAGATTCGAGTTGATGTTGAACTCGATGCCGGCCGAAACGTAGATCTCCTGCTCGACGCGCTGTCGCTCGCGGGCGAAGCGCTCCTTGAGCGATGCAAACCATTCGCGATTGATCGCGATCCCTGCCCACTCCATGTCCGCGAGGACGTCGATGAGGGGGATTTCGATATCGTTGAACAGCGGGAGCAGCGCGTACGTCTCAAGCTGCGGCTCGAAGATCGCGCGCAGCTGGAAGGTCATGTCGGCATCTTCGCACGAGTAGTCGCGGGCCGCTTCGATGGGACACTCATCGAAGGGAACCGATCCCTTTCCCTTCCCGCACAGATCCTCGTACGACGTCATCGTGTGCTCGAGAAACTCCATCGCGAGCACATCGAGCCCGTGAGAGCGCCGCCCCGGATCGAGCACGTAGCTGGCGATCATCGTGTCGAAGTCGAGCCCGCGCAATGTGATTCCTGCCCGGCGCAGCGCAAGCAGGTCGTACTTGGCATTCTGCGCGACCTTTCGCACCGTCGCATCCTCGAGCAGTGCGCGGAGTGGCGCCATCTCATCCGACATGAGCGGTGGCAGATTGCGCACCGTGTGCTTCCGCTCTGCCAGCAGTCTCGCGGCGATGCCGTTCCCCTCGCTCGATCCCGCAGCCTTCTTTCGCGCCGCCCTCTTTTTCGGCGGCGGCGGCTCGTCGCCGCCGAGTGTGAGGCCGCGATCCTCGGGCGCATCGGTGGGTGCACGATCGCCGGAAACATCGACCATCAGCTCACCCTGCGCGTTCTGACTCTCGCGATGCCGAAGTGGCAGGTAGTACGCCTCGCCCGGCGCAACAGCGATCGAGATCGACACCAGCGTCGAGCGCAGCGGATCGACGATTTGCGGGCTTCCGAGCTCGATGACGGTCTCGGTATCGACGGCGATGTATGGCACCTCTCGCACGCGCAGCATCAGCGCGCCGAGCGCAGGGAGTGTGTCGACGGTGACGTAGCTCGTTTCGCGCGCGACCACCGGCGCGACGATCGCGTGATCCTTCGCGAGCCCGTGAAACTCGAGCTCCACGAAGAGATCGCGCAGGCGCGCATGATCGGGCTCCGCCAGCGCGAGCGTCTCGAGCTCGAGCGGCATCGCGAGGTCCTCGCGAATCGTGACGAGACTCTTAGAAAGACGCGCATCGGATTCGTGCGCGAGCAGCGCCTCACGCGGACGCTTCTTGGTGATCTCGCCGACGTGCTCGAGAATGTTCTCGAGCGAGCCGTACGTGGCAACGAGCTCGCTCGCGGTCTTATCGCCGATGCCCTTGACCCCCGGCACATTATCCGATGAGTCACCGACCATCGCGAGATAGTCGGTCACATGATGCGGAGGGACGCCGAGTCGTTCGCTCGCGTTCTCCATTCCGACCCACTGCTCTTCGACGCTCGCGGGCCCGCCACGTCCGGGATTCAGCAGCCATACGCCCGGGCGAACGAGCTGATAGAAATCCTTGTCGCCGGATACGATGACCACGTTTACGCCGGCATCGACCCCTTGTCGCGCCAGCGTGCCGATGACGTCATCCGCCTCGTAGCCTTCGAGCGCCAGCACACGAACGTTGAATGCTGCGAGCAGCTCCTCGATGCGTTCCATCCCGCGGTCGAAATCCGCCTGCAGCTCCTCCCCGAGTTTTTCGCGCGTCGCCTTGTACGCGGGATATTGCTCGTGACGAAAGGAGAGCCCGGAGTCGTGCACCCAGGCGACGTATTCGGGCTTGTGCGTATCGATGAGGCGCTGGAGAAAATTCACCACGCCCCACGCCGCGGACGTGTTCTCGCCCCGACTCGTAGTGAGGGGGCGCGAGATCAGCGCGAAGAACGCGCGATAGATCAGCGCATAGCCGTCGACGAGAAAGAGTCGAGGCGATGTCGGAAGGCGGGGCTGCATCAGCGAAAGCTCGCCCCGCATTCCATTGAATTCCAGCCCGCCCGCTACATGCTACACGCGCTGCACGTTCGTCGCATGAAGTCCTTTCTCACCCGACTGAATTTCAAACTCGACTTCCTGCCCTTCCGCGAGCGTCTTGAATCCGTCCATCGTGATCGAGGAGAAATGCACGAAGACATCTTCGCCGCCCTCCTGCTCGATGAAGCCGAAGCCCTTGGCATCATTGAACCACTTCACCTTGCCCTTGGCCATCGCCGGTCTCCTGCTCGGGATCGTTCTCCCCTCACTGCAGAGGGGCAAGCCGGAGCCGGCTTGCGGCGCCTATATAGGAGCGAACCGTTTTTTTGTCAAGCTCACCCGTTTGACGCTACTGCGACTGCAATCGGCGGACGACCTTCTCGAAATCCGCCTGACTCGAAGCCGTCAAACGCAGGTGTCCAACGGAGCTCTGGTTCATGAAGATCAGGCGAAGATTGTATTGTGTATAGACCCAGACCTCGGAGCGTGATCGCGACGTTTGGCGCTGCCCGAACTGTTGCCCTGCCTGATCGGGCTCGCCGAGTGTGACGAAAACCTTGCCGCGATCGGTGAGCCATCCGGCGAGCCCCTCTTCCCGATAGCGCGTGTTCGCGATGGCAATACGCTTGAAATAGTCTCGAAGTGCTTCGTTTTGCGGGGATGATGGATTCGGATCCGTCTGTTTCCAGAATACAGCCCATGCAGCCGCGCGCTGCTCCGGCGGAGTGTCGCGCATCGCCTGAATGCGTTGCGGCGAGACGAAGTAGCGAAGGTAGCTGAGTAACTCGTCGAAGCTCGTGATGCCGAATTCGTCACCGAAGCTGAGGAAGAGCGGCGCCTGTACGCTGTCGGCTGAACCAGCGAGTGATGTCACGACGGTGACCGGGCCGACACCGATGCTCGACACAGGGAAGTCGAGTAGTGCCGAAGACAGGTCTCCCTGACGCACGAGATTGACCGTGTCGCGCAGAATCACGAAGTGCGCATCGTTGAGTACCTGTACTCCGACGCGCGCGGTAGCGGGGAGTCCGTAGCCTTCCACGTAGAGTCCAGCGAGCGTGTCGCGGCCGAGCACGATGGTCGAGCGTGGATTCGCGATCAGGTCGGGCACCGTGTCAGTGCGCGAACGCGGCTTCACCTGGTAGACGCTGATTGGTGTCGAGAGTGTGTGCGCACCGAGCCGCGGGATGGTGATCGACATCTGCTGCGCGCCCGCGTTGCTTCCCCCATCATCACGCACCGTGATGGAGAATGCGTATGTGCCGGGTACAACGGACAGAAATTGCTGGAAGATCACACTCTCATCCTCGCGCTGTGTCTCCTGGAACGACTGCACGCGAATGAGCTTGTGGACGTCGATGTGCCGAACCTGTGTCGAGCCCTGCGTGATATCGATCGTAACCGTATAGGCGGCGCGCTGTCCTCCGCCATCCCCGTTGAAGGTGAGTGCGCGATTGGCGAAGGAGAGCGTCACCAGCATCAGCGTCGTGTCGGGGGTACTGCCCGCGAGATAGCGAAGCTGCCCGACGAATGGGAATGCGCCGCCCTGGGCAATCATCCCGAGCTGGCGATAAAAGCCACTTGGATCTGGCGCACTGCCGTTGGCGCCTGGACGCGGTGGCCCGTGATCATCCCCGCGTGCGCGCCCACCGTTGTGAGTTCGAGGCGAGCAACCCATCGCCACCAGCCCGGAAAGCCCTACCGTCAAAGCACGCCGACGAAGTGTTGCCGCCATATATCCCCTTACTCTCATCGATGGGTTCTACCGACGGCATCCACCGTCGAGTACGTGACCACTCGCTTGCTCCCTTCACGCGGCGCGATTAGCTTCGGCCCGTGAGCCGCGAAAATCTTACCGGTACGACACTCGCCGGATATCTGCTGCAGGATATGGTTGGTGAGGGTGGAACGGCAGTGGTCTACCGCGCCGAGCACCCGGGCCATGGCATCGCTGCCGTCAAGGTACTGAAGGAAAAGCTGCGCACCGACCGTACTGCGGTCGCGCGCTTTCTTCGGGAAGCCACGTACGGCACTCGCGTGACGCATCCAAACGTGGTTCGAACGATCGAGATCGGTGAAGCCGGGCCCGGTGTTCATTTTCTCGCCATCGAATGGGCCCTTGGCGAGCTTCTCGAGAAGTACGCGAAGCAGCACGTGCCTCTCCCGCCAGCAGAAGTCGGCGAAATTATCGGCCAGATCGCCGATGCCGTGTACGCGGTGCATTCCGCGGGGATCATTC
>JALYSW010000158.1 GCA_030854615.1 Gemmatimonadota bacterium | reverse complement strand
GTGCGGCGACGGGTTGCGGCACAACGCTCTGCGGCGCGACGGGCTGCGGCGCCGGAGCCATCGCGGCGCGGCGCGACAGGAGCGCCGCGCGAGCGGCCGCGACGACCGGATGATCCGCACCCATCGCACCTTCGCGAACCAGAAGCGCGCGCTCACGATGCTGAATCTCCAGGTCGAGCCGGCCGCGGGCCCCGCTGATCTCGGCCAACGCCTCGAGCGCGGTCGCCACGGCGAGATCGTTGGGAAGCTGCAGCTTCTCGCGAATCTCGAGCGCACGACGGGCGAACTGCTCGCCGCCGTCGTAGTCCGCTTGATGGAGGCGCACCTTCGCGAGGCTGGTGAGGATTGCGGCGATCTCGGGATGGGTCGCGCCGAGCGCCTGCTCCTTGATGGAGAGGAGCCGTGCCAGGAGCGGGCCCGCCGATGCGTACTCGTTCCGGCGGAAGTACAGGCGCGCGAGATTGTTCAGCGTCACTGCGACGTCGGGGTGCGACTCGCCGAGATGCTGTTCGCTGATGCCAAGGGCGCGCTGGAAGAGCGGCTCCGCCTGATCGAGCTCGCCGCGTGCGTAGTGGAGCGCCGCGAGATTGTTGATGTTCTGAACGAGACCGAAGTGCTCGGGACCAAGGACGCGTTCGCGAATGGCGAGCGCGCGATGAAAGAGCGCCTCCGCCTGCGCGAAGTCCTTCTGCTTGTACTTGAGTTGCCCGAGGTTGCTGAGGCTCGACGCCAGGCGCACGTTGTCCGCGCCGAGCTGCGTCGCCTCACGAATCGCCGCGAGAAACGACTGCTCTGCACGCGCATAGTCGCCGTCGGTGAATGACAGGCGACCAGCTTCGTTCTGCTGTTCCCAGCGAGTTTCGATCGTGTCGTTCATTGCTCCTCCCTTCGATAAGACGCGGAGGGGCGCTCGCTGTAACCGGATGAGCACGGCAAGATTCAGGCGCCGGATGATGCACGAAATTGCCTATTTTGCGGCTTTTGTTCGGGTGTGTATCTTGGCCTTCCCCTCGCCACATCTCCCCAACTACGCGAGCACTACGATGCCCGACAGCTCACCGCCGCAACCGTCGTCTCAGTTCCCTGACCTCCGCGGGCTGTCCCCCGTCATCGTCGTCGAAAATGTCGCCGAGTGCATCGCATTCTGGATCGACCGCCTGGGCTTCGAGTTGACGGCGCAGGTGCCGGGGCAGCACGGCTCGCTCGTGTTCGCGATTCTGCGGCGAGGGGGGATCGAGATCATGTACCAGAGCCACGAAAGCGTGCTCGCAGACGGCACCGGCACCCGAGCCTCGCTGGATGGGCACTCCATCGCGCTCTTCCTCACGGTCGACTCCATCGACGAGACCGAGCGCGCGATGGCGGGAGCACCACTCGTGAAGGCGCGCCACGACACCTTCTACGGAAGCACGGAGATCTACGTAAAGGAGCCGGGCGGCAACACCGTCGGCTTCTCGCAAATGGGATAGCGCTGTCAGGGGCGGTAGCGCACCGAAGCGTAGAGCTGCGTGTGGTGGCGCACCGGTCCCGTGAGCGCGTAGCCGATGCCGCCGAGCAGCGTCACGCCGGGCACGCGTACGAGCCAGACACCATCGGTGTGCCAACCTCCCTCGAAGCCGATGACCTGCTCCCAGCTCCCCTCGTCATCGCTGGCACTGCCGATCCAGTAGTATGGACGCCAGATCGGCCCGGGGAGAGAGACGCGCAACGTGGTGATGGCGGAGCCTGTCGCGCTGGCGATCGGCAGCGCGGCCATCGGAACACGCTGGGCGAGCAGCGATGAATCCATGAACGGCGGAGCAAGTCCGCCGAGTGCGAATCGCTCGAACTGCGGCGCGGACTTCGACACGAGACCGTAGAGTCCATCGATCTCGACCTCGTGTCCGAACCCCCTCACCGCTAGCGCCGCGGTGAGCACCCCGCGTGTCCACCCCTCGTCACCGAGCTCCCCTGCGTCGGCAGCAAGCGCGAGTCGTTCCGAGACACGCCAGTCGCGCGGCGTCTGCAGCGCGCCCGCGTGTACCGAGAGCCGCGCGACTGCGCGCTGCATCGGCGGCATGCGAAGCGGGTCGACCGTACCGACGGACGCCATCGCTCGCGCGCCGAGATCGCGCGACTGCGTGTCGTGATCGAGCTCCGCCCATGCCGAGAGCGCGCGGTATCTCGCATCGAGCACCGGCGGCGCATCGAAACCGTGCTGGCGCGATGGCTGGTTCTCGAGCGCGAAGGCCTCGACGCCGACGAGCGGCCGGCTTCCGCGAAAAACTGCTCCGATCGACGCGCCGCGCCAGCTTGCGCGATCGCCCCACTGCCCCTGCAGGAGCCACGTCAGCTTGCCGACCGGATCCGTGCCGGCGTACGCGAGACCGAGCGCTTTCCCCTCGCCCGCCCAGCTCCCCGACACAAGTAGTCGCTGCTCCCGCGGACCCAGTCCGTACGACCGATCCTTCGGTATCGGCGCGGTGCTCAGCGAATCGAGCGTGGCCGTCACCGGCTGATCGAGCACCCATGGAAAGCTTCCGCGCGGGGCGTCTACGCGCGGAGCGGCAGCGTTCAGTCGCACGCGTGCGAGGTCGAGTCCGCGCGCGTGGAGGCGCAGGAAGTACACCCACCCACTGGCGCTCACTTCGGGATCGATCGCCGCGCCGCTCACGTTGGTGAGCACCGTCATCGCGCCCGTGCGGCGCTCGACACGCGCGATGTTCGGCACGCCGCCGGTTTCGGTGGTGACCACGAGATCCGCGTCGCTGCGCGCGAAGGTGGGCGAGTAGGCAGCGGCGCGCGCATCGCCGACGATCGTGATCGCACCGCCCTCCGACGGCATCGTCGCGAGCCGCCAACCATCACCACGCTGCACCGCGAACGCGATGGCGCGACCGTCGCGCGAGAAGCGCGGGCGATTGTAGAGAAGCGTGCGGTTACCCACGGCGAGCGTCGTGATCGCGCCGCTCGCCAGATCGATGCGCACGAGGTCGCACCGCCCGCCCGCGCAGCGGTCGGCGACGGCGGTGCGGCCATCGGGCGATGGATCGGCGTGGCGGATGCCGGCGCCGTGCGTGACACGCCGCACGTCGCCCGACTTCCAACTCCATACGAACAGGTCGCGACGGTACACGCCATCGCCGCGTGCCGCGAGCGCGGTCACGAGCAACCGACTTCTATTCGCGAAGAAGCGCGGCTCGGCGAACGACATCCCGCCGCGCGGATCGAGGCGCGCGATGACGTCGAGCGCGGCGGGGCGCGACGCGACTGCCGGCACATCCTCCGGATCCAGCGCACGTGCGCGTGCGGCGCGCAGGCGCGCCGCGCTATCGGGCGCGTGGCGATTGAGATCGAGAATAACGACGCGCGGCGCGTGCTGCGGATCGGTGAGCACGAGCGCGAGGAGCGAATCGTCGCGCGAGAGTGCGGGCGCGCCGGTCGCCCAATGCAGCCGCTGCACGAGCTCACCCTCGTCGGCGGCGGTGATCGTATCCGCGGTAGCCGCGAGCAGGGCGCCACGTCCGCTTCCGTCGCGCGCGCCATGGGCATCGACCGCGTCCAGCGCGTCGTGGGTGAGTTCCGCGGCGAAGACGCCGTATAACTCATCCGGCGGCGCGCCGTACACGCCGACGAACGCCTCGGCGAACGAGCGTGGCGTGCGCGCCGACATCCGCCGCCAGAGATGCACGACGCTCGAGTCGCCGTTGCGCGCCGCGAGCCACTCGAGAAAGGCCGAGCCCGCGAGATACGCCATGGCCCCGCCCTCGAAGCGCGGGGAGCCATCGAGCGCGCCGTATGTCGGCAGCTGTCCTTCGATCGCCCACTGCCGAAGCACCGCAGGCCGCCACGCACCGTGCGGACGGCCGATCCCGCGCACGATCCGCCCCTCCACGAAGGTCGCATAGCCCTCCGTCACCCAGCGTGGTGCATGCACGGCCACAGGTCCGAATTTCACCGGAAGGAGCGCCGTCAAACGCCGCACTCCCGGATTGCGCGACTCACGTGTCAGATGTGCAATGTGCGCAAACTCGTGAATCGAGAGCTGATCGCTCCATGCGCCGGTGCCGAGCGGCGTTGACGGATCCGGTGGCGTCGGCCAGAGGAAGATCAGCGGATGATCGAGGAGTGGAAGCGCGAACCCGTTCGACACGTTGTTCGGATCTTCGACGATGACCGTCACGCGTTTCGTCGGCGCGCTGCCCACGAGCGCAGCGACTGCATCGTGCGCGGCGTCGATCCTCGCGGCGACATCGCGGGTCCACGGCGACGCATCGTCGGTGAAGAGGAAGCGGAAGTACCGCGTGTCGAGCGTGCGCCAGCGCAGATGTGGAATCGTGCTCTGCTGTGCGGCTGCGCGCCCCGCGGAAGCCACGGCCGCGCAGACGATCGAGACCAGCGAAACGAAACGGCGCGCGGCAGCAGGCATTGCGCCAAGATGAACCAGTGCGTCTACTCCTACAACGATGCAGTTCACATGAGCGGCTCCGCGTTGCATCTTCCACGCATGACTACCGGAACGGATTTGATGGACGATGGTGCGATGAAGGAGATCGTCGCGGTGTTGCCGTATGGCGGGTGTCCGATGCCTGGCGTCGCGACATCGGGACAACCGAGCGCCGAGGTGTGGAAGGAGCTCGCGCGATCGGGATTCAGCTCCGTCGTCGACCTGCGCGAGCCGGACGAGCCGCGCGGCCACGATGAGGCCGGAGAGATCGCTCGCGCCGGCCTGACCTACTTTCCGCTGCCGGTGAGCCATGAATCGCTCGGCGATCGGCAGTTCGATGTGCTCCGCGACTTCATCCGCGATCCGAAGAACCGTCCGATGCTCATCCACTGCCAGTCGGCGAATCGCGTGGGCGCACTGATTCTGCCGTATCTCGTGCTCGACGAGCACGTCCCCATCGACGAGGCGCAGCGACGCGCCGCCGCCGTCGGTCTTCGCTCACCGGACTTTGCCGCGCTCGCGCTCGACTACGTCAAACGCCACGCTCAGACAGAAGGCTAGATGATCCTGCGCCGTTTTCACGAACAGCAGCTAGCACAGATGAGCTATCTCATCGGGTGCAGCGACACGCGCTCCGCGATCGTCGTCGACCCCATCCGCGATCCTGGCCTGTACATCGAGGCGGCTGCTGCGGCGGGGCTCACCATCACGCATGTTACAGAGACGCACATCCACGCAGACTACGTCTCGGGGACGCGCGAGCTCGTCGCGCGCACGGGCGCGCAGCTGCTCCTCTCGGCCGCCGGTCCCCCGAACTGGCAATACGAATTCGCCGAGGCGGACGGGGTGACGCTGCTTCGCGATGCGGACGTGTTCGACGTCGGGCGCGTGCGCTTCACGGCGCGTCACACCCCGGGCCACACGCCGGAGCATCTCTCCTTCGTCGTCCGATCGCTCGACACGGCGGAGGAGCCGGTCGCGATCCTCACGGGCGACTTCGTGTTCGTGAGCGATGTCGGACGCCCCGATCTGCTCGAACGCGCCGCGAACGAAGCCGGAACGAAGGAGGCGAGCGCGCGCCAACTCTTCCTCTCGCTCAGCCGCATCCGCAAGCTCCCCGACTACCTGCAGATCTGGCCCGCGCACGGCGCCGGCAGCGCGTGCGGCAAGTCGCTCGGGGACATGCCATCATCGACGGTAGGTTACGAGCGACTGTCGAACTGGGCGTTCTCGGAGCGCAACGTCGATGCCTTCGTCGACCGCGTGCTCGACGGACAGCCGGAGCCGCCGGCGTACTTCGGAACGATGAAGCGGATCAACCGCGACGGTCCGCCGGTGCTTGGCCTGCGCGCGGGGCCGCCCTCGCCGCCACCCGATTCCCTGGCGGCGCTCGGACTCGCGGGCGCGCTGGTCATCGACGTGCGGGCACCCGATCGCTTCGCGCGCGCGCACGTGCCGGGGACGCTCAACATCCCGTGGAACGGATCGTTCACGACGCTTGCTGGTTCGCTCCTTCCCTACAACCACGACATCTACCTGCTCGCCGATGAGCGCGCGACGGCGCTCGCAGCCGCGCGCGCTCTGACGCTGATCGGTTTGGATCGCATCTCCGGCATCTTCAACGAGGATGCCTGTATCGCCTGGGTGGACGGCGGCCGCGCGCTCGGACGCATTCGACAGTTCTCCCCCGAGATCCTTTTGAAGCAGGTCGCGGACAAAGCCGTCATGCTCGTCGACGTGCGCGCGAAGAGCGAGTGGAACGCGGGACATCATCGCGAGGCGTATCACATTCCACTCGCTGAGCTCCCGCGCGCGCTGGCCACGCTCCCGCGCGATCGGCCCATCGCCGTCTACTGCCAGCGCGGCTCGCGGTCCGCGGTGGCCGCGAGTCTATTGTCGGCCGCGGGAATCGAGGCGGTGAATGTTCCCGACGGGTGGCTCGGCATCGACGCGGCGCAGAAAGCGTCCTGAGCGCCGGACTCACCCCATCGCGCGCTTCGCGAAGCTGCGAAGCCCGAGCGTCCAGAAGATCGCGATGATGACGATGAGTGCTCCGCTTACCGCGCGCAGATCCATGTGCGGCATCCCCGGCGTGAGCACGCCGCGCATTCCCTCGGAGACGTAGACGAGCGGGTTGATGAGCACCGCGTACTTCATCACCGGGAACACCGAGAGATTCTCCCACGGATAATACGCGCATCCGAAGAAGATCATCGGGGCGACGATCACGCTGAACATCAGCCCGATCTGCTGCGGATTGACGAGCGATCCCATGAGCAATCCGAGCACCGAGAATGCGGTGGCGCCGAGGAGGACGATGACGATCACGAGCACGAAGTGCGCGGCGGTGAGGCCATCGATGGGACCCATGATCAGTCGCGCGATCGGCAGCACGAAGAGCGCGGCAATCAATCCCTGCAGCACGCCGGAGACGATTTTCTCGAGCGCGATGAGCTGGAGCGAGACGGGAGCGAGCAGGCGGTCCTCGATCTCGCGCGTCCAGCCGAAGTCGGCGACCATGGGGAGCGCGACGGACTGCACGCTCGAGAAAGCGAGACTCACCGCGAGCACGCCGGGAAGCAACGCAGCCTTGTACGAGCTGCCGACGAAGCCCATGCGCGGCAGGAGCAGGCCGAAGACGACGATGAAGAGCAGCGGCTGCAGCGTC
>JALYSW010000153.1 GCA_030854615.1 Gemmatimonadota bacterium | reverse complement strand
CGGAGCCGTGGGTCGCTCTCGCGCATCGTGCGCGCGCGACGAGCCGCCCCGCGCTCACGCGCTCGGCGTGGAAGACGTTGCTGCAATGCCAGCCCCACGACACGCTTTGCGGATGCTCGATCGATGCCGTCGCGCGCGCGATGTCGTCGCGTCTCGAGGACGTCGAGCTGCAGGCCGCCGGCCTGCGTGAGGAAGCGATCTTCGATCTCATCGGGTACGACGCGATCGCAACGCGCGCAAAGCCGGAGTCGTGGACCTCGTCGCTCGTGATCTGCAATCCGTCGGCGTATCGTCGCGGCGGCATCGCGGAGGTCGAGGTCATTGTCGTGCGCGACCATGTGCGCGTGGGGCGCGGCTCAGGCGGCGAGGCGGAAATGCCGATTGGAGCGCAGATTGCGCCGTGGACGGTGGATGGCGGACGATTCGTGCAGCGGCTCGCCGCCAAGCGCCGCCACGATCGCCTCGAGTCGCCACAGCACTATCCCTGGGATGATTTCGTGGAGACGACGCGGGTGTTGGTGCAGGTGCCGCGCATTGACGGCTACGGTACGCGGAGTTACGCGATGACCGGCGATCTTCCCGAGCACGGACAGCCGGAGAACGCGGTGTTGTGCAAGGGGACGTCGATGCGAAACGGCACGATCAGCGTCGAAGCCGATCCGCGCGGCGTGATTCGGCTGCGCACGTCGGACGGCTCACGCGACCTCTCATCACTCCTCTCGATCGAGAGTGTCACCGACGCCGGCGACCTCTACACGCCGTCGCTGCGCGGAGAGCCGTGCTTCGCGGAGCTCTCGAATCCGTGTCTCGATCTGCGCGGACCGCTCCGCGCGACGCTGGTGGTGCAGTGGCGCGTGGAGTTCCACGACAAGCTGCGCATGATCGCGCCGCGCGCCGCCACGGGAACGATCACCCTCACCATCGACGCCGACACGCGCTTCGTGCGCATCGACATCGACGGCAACAACGATCTATCCGATCATCGGTTGCGTCTGCGCATCGCGACGGATGTCGCTGATGCTACCATCTTCGCGGACGCCGCCTTCGGCCCCGTGCGACGTGAGCAGATCCTCGCCCCGGCGGGCAGCCCTGAGAGCCCGCCGCCCACCGGGCCGCTCGCGCGCTACGTCACGCTCGTCGCGGCGCACCGCGGCGCGACGATCTACTCCGACGGGCTCGGCGAGTACGAAGCGCTGTCCAACGGCACCGTCGCGCTCACCCTGCTCCGCGCCGTGGGCGAGCTCTCTCGCAACGATCTCCCCGAGCGTCCGGGGCACGCGGGGTGGCCGGCGAGCACGCCGGATGCGCAGCAGCCCGGCCCGTTCAGCGGGCACTTCGCGATCCTCCTCCACGGCGCGCGCGACGACGCCACCATCGCGAGCATCGAGCGCACCGCCGCCGACGTGCTTCATCCGCTCTTCGGGCGCACCGTTCGCTCGGCCACCGCGCTCCTCGAGTCGACGAGCGGCGTCACGCTCGAGGGTGACGGCCTCGCGCTCTCCGCGATCAAGCCGAGCGAGGATGGCGAATGGATGGTCCTCCGCTGCGTGAACCTCACCGAGCGCACCGTGGATGGCAGCTGGAGCCTCGGCGCGCCCGCACGCGAGGCTCGCGCGTCACGGCTCGACGAGACACCAGGAGAAATAGTTGGAATTCAAGGTAATTCCATCGCCTTCACCGCAGCACCACGGGCGATCGTCACGATCCTCGTGCGCTAGGAGCGCGCCCGCATCGTCTCCAGCTCGTCACCCGCCAGCCGATCGCGCAATGCGTCACCGAGCAGTGTGCACGACAGCACCGTGAGAATGAGCGCGATCCCCGGCGCCAGGGCGATCCATGGCGCGAGCACGATGAGCTCGCGCCCATCGGCGATCATGTTCCCCCAGCTCGGCTGCGGCGGCTGGATCCCGAGGCCGAGAAAGGAGAGCCCACTCTCGAGCAGCACCGCGCTCCCGACGCCGAGCGCGATCGCCACGATGGCGGGCGCAAGCGCGTTGGGGAGCACGTGCCGCCAGAGCACGCGCGCCGGCGTCGCCCCAATAGCCTGTGCGCCCTCGACGAACGGCCTTGCGCGCAACCCGCGCACCTCGCCGCGGACCAGTCGCGCGACGCCCATCCATCCCGTGAGAACGAGGATCGTGATGACCATCGTCGCCCCCGGCGGCCAGAGCGCCGCGCAGACGAGCAGGATCACGAGCCGCGGAATCGCGAGCAGCACATCTCCCACCGCCATCGCGGCGCGATCGATGAGGCCGCCCTCCCACCCACCGATCGCGCCGATCGCGATTCCCGCGGCGCCGGCGAGCACGGAGCCTGCAATTCCCACCGCGAGCGAGAGTCGACCCGCGAGCATCGCGCGCACGAAGAGATCGCGGCCGAAGGAGTCCGTGCCGAGGAGATGGAAGTGGTGCGCGGCATCGATGGAGAAGGGAGGGAGCAGCCGCAGCGCGACCGCATCTCCGATCGTGAGCGGATCCGTGCTGGCCAGCGCCGGCACGAGCAGCGCGCCGAGCGCGAGCGCGAGCAACATCAGCATCGCCGCTCGCGTGAGCGCGGCGGAATGTCGCCAGAGCGCGATCACGTGCGCCGCCTCGGATCGACCAGTGGCAGCGCGAGATCCGCGGCGAGATTCGCGAGGATCACGAGCGCCGCGTACACCACCGTCGCGCCGACGACCACCGGATAGTCGCGCGCGAAGATGGAGCTCACCATGAGCCGCCCGACGCCCGGCCATCCGAATACGGTCTCGACGAAGACCGATCCCGCGAGCACGCCGGGAAGTGCGAGCGCGAAGAGGACGAGCAGCGTCGGCAGCGCGTTCGCGAGTACGTGGCGCGCGTGCACCGCGCGCGCGGGAACCCCTTTCGCGATCGCGGTGCGCACCCACTGCATGCGCAGCAGATCGACCGCGGCGCTCCGTGCATATCGCGCGATCCCCGCCGCTCCGACGAGCGTGAGCGTGAGCACCGGAAGCACCGCGTGGCGCACGAGATCCGCAAAGCCGGTGTCGCCGGCAGGGTCGCGTACGCCGAACGCTGGAAGACGCAGCCACGCCGGAAAGCCGAGACGCGCGGCGCCGTACGTGAAGAGCGCGATCAGCGACAGCGCGAGCCAGAAGCTCGGCGCCGCGTACACGGTGGTGGTGGCGAGCGTGAGCGCGGTGTCGGCGCGGGTGCCGCGATGCGCGCCCTGCACACCGCCGATGGTCACCCCGATCAGGAAGGTGAGGACGAGGGAGATGCCGCCGAGCGCGAGGGAGATGGGGATCGCGTCGCCGAGCACGCTCGTCACTGGTCGATGGGCGACGAAGCTCGTTCCGAGATCGCCCTTGAATACGTCGCGCGCCCAGCGACCATATTGGACGACGAGCGGCGCATCGAGATCGAGCGATGCGCGCAGTCGTACGAGCTCCGCCGCAGACGCTGCTGGCGGCGCGAGGAAGGTTGCCGGATCGCCGGGCGCGGCACGAACGAGAAAAAAGGTGAGGCTGAGGACGACCCAGAGGAGCGCGAGGGCGACGGCGAGTTGCCGCAGGATGGATCGCATTTGGGGATGATGATGCGCACGCGGCGTCCGTCAACCCGCGCGCTGTGCGCCATCACGCTCGCAGCGTGCGCAGCAGCGTGCGGCCCGACGCCGCGCGCCGCGGGCACGGTGGTCATCGCATCGGGTGCGGATCTCGAAAGCGCGAACCCGCTCGTGACGATCCACCCGCTCGCGAAGCAGCTACAGCGATACGCGCTCTTCGTCACGCTGGCGCGCTACGACTCGGCGCTCGCTCCCGCGCCGTACTACGCGCGCTCCTGGCGGTTCTCGCCTGACCGCCGCACGCTCACCTTCTCGCTCGTCCCGCGGCTCACGTGGGATGACGGCGTGCCGACCACCGCGCGCGACGTCGCCTTCACGCTCGACGCCGCGCGCGACCCCGCCACCGGTTTCCCGCGCGCATCCGATCTCTCCGATATCGCGAGCGTCACCGCCGTCGATGACACGACGCTCACCATCGCGTACACGAGCGCGCAACCGCGCTTTCCGGCGATCCTCTGCGAGCTCGCGATCGTTCCCGCGCATCGGCTGGCGCGCACGTCGCGCGCTGCGATGCGCGCGGACAGCTTCGCCGTCCATCCCATCGGCAACGGTCCGTTCCGCTTCGTGCGGCGCGTTGCGGGGCAGCGGTGGGAGCTCGCGCGCAACGATGCCTTTCCCGCCGCGATGGGCGGGCCGCCGCAGCTGCGACGACTCATCATCGCGGTCATCGATGAGTCGGCTACCAAATTCGCAGGGCTCACGAGCGGCGAGCTGGATCTTGCCGGGATCTCGCCCGCGATGGCGCCTCTCGTCGCGCGCGATCCGCTCCTGCGCGTGATCGACTATCCGGTGCTGCAGTCGTACGCGATCGTCTTCAACGTCGCGCACGCGCCGTTCGACGACGAGCGCGTGCGCCGCGCGATCTCGCTCGCGCTCGATCGCCGTCGCATCGTCGCGGTGGCGGTGCATGGCTACGGCGAGCCGTCGAGCAGCGCGATCCCCGCCGCGC
>JALYSW010000152.1 GCA_030854615.1 Gemmatimonadota bacterium | reverse complement strand
GAAGAGATCGTGCTGCGCGCCGAGCCGCCGGAGCGCGGGTGGAATGCCGGCACGGTGGAGCTCGAGCCCGACGAGCTTCGCGGCGACGACGTGCGCCACTTCGCCGTGTGGATCGGACCCGCACCCGCGGTCTCGCTGCATCCGCTCGCCGGCCCGTTCGCGCGCAGCGCCCTCGATGCGCTCGTGCAAAGCGGACGCGCGGGGATCGGCAACGAGATCGGCTTCGCTCCCGCAGACGAGGCGACGAAGCTGCCCGCGCTGCTCATCGCACCTGCGGATCCGGTGAAGCTCGGCGCCGCGAATCGTACACTCGAAAAGCTCGGCATCCCGTGGCGATTCGGCGCCGCCGTGCGCGGCGAGTCCATGGTGCGCGCAGCGGACAGCACGCGCGCGCTCGACGGCGTTACCGTGGAGTTCCGCTATGCGCTGACGCACGTAGCCAGCGCCGAGCACGTGGACACGCTGGCGAGCGCCGGCGGCGCGCCGTGGATCGTGGCCGGTCCGCGTTACGTGCTCGTCGCGTCGCCGCTGGCTCCACCGGTGACCAGCTTTCCGCTCCATGCGTCGTTCGTGCCCTGGCTCGACGACATGCTCTCGCAGCGACTCAGCGGCGAGGGCGGCATCCCGCGCGAAGTGGCCCCCGGCGCGCCGCTGTCGCGACCGCCCGGCGTCGATGCGCTCGAGCTCCCGGAGGGTGGAGCGATGACGCTGAGCGCCGACAGCTTCACCGCGCCCGCGCGCGCCGGCACCTACTTCTATCTGCGCGGCACCACGCGCGTCGGCGCGCTGGTGGTGAATCCCGAAGCCGCCGAATCCGATCTCACGCGTCTCACGCCAGAGGCGCTCGCCGTGCGGCTAGGCACGCGCGCCACGAACGTCTTCACCGACAGCAGCGCGCTCACGGCGAGCGTGCTCACCGCTGCTCCCCAACGCCCTCTGCTCGCTCCGCTGCTTCTCATCGCCGCTATAACCCTGCTGGCCGAAACGCTCATCACTGCTCCCGCGCGCAGGAGGGCCGCCTAGTGGCACTCCCGCAGCTCCTCGACGCGATCGCTGCCCTCCCCGCGTATCGCGAGCTCATCGCGAAGCTCCCATCCCTCGGCGAGTCGATCGTCGTCGGCGGACTACCGGGCTCCAGCGACGCGACGCTCAGCGCTGCGCTGGGTCGCGATCTCGGCGCGACGCGCTTCCAGGTGATTCTCGCGGAGGCGCTCCCGGAGGCCGAGCGATGGCTCGCCGATCTCGATGCGCTCGCGATCGATGGTGCGGTTGCGCTGTATCCGCCGCGAGAGGGATTCGGCGAGGTCGAGCCGCATCTCGAGGTCGCGGGCGAGCGCGTCGAGACGCTCGAGCGCGTGGCGCGCGGCGAGGTGCGCACGCTCGTCACCACCGCGCGCGCGATGCTCGAGCGCACACGATTGCCCGCTGCGGTACGCAACTCGCGGCTCGAGCTCAAGCCCGGGATGACGCAGAAGCTCGATGCGCTGATCGCGCACCTCGAGTCCGTCGGCTTCGAGCGCGTCATCCTCGTCGACGACGTCGCGCAGTTCAGCGTGCGCGGCGGCATCGTCGACATCTACAGCTTCGGGATGGCGAATCCCGTGCGCCTCGAGCTCTGGGGCGACGAGATCGCGTCGCTGCGCCACTTCGATCTCGCATCGCAGCGCTCCACGCGAGACGCGACGAGCGCCGTGATCCTCCCCGTCGATGGCCGCCGCGGCGACGATGAGGAGGCCGCGGATCGCGGCACCGTCGGCGATCTCTTTCCGCCGGACACGATCATCGTGGTGCCCGCGCGCTCGCATCTCGATTCGGAGATGCACCGCACGTGGGAGGAGGCCGCGCACCATATCGATCTCGCCCGCCGCCGCGGTGAGGATGTGCCGAACCGCGACGAGCTCTTTCAAACGCCGGACGAGGCACGGCAACAGCTCGCGCGCTTCGGTCAGATCGCGATCCTCCATCGCGACGCGGCCACGGAAAGCGGTGCGCGGAGCGCCGACATCGTCTTCCCGATCCGGGCGCCGGATTCGGTCGACCGCGACATCAAGCGTCTTCGCCGTCTCGTGTCGGATGGCATGCCTACGGTCATCCTCTGCGACAACGTCGGCCAGTGTGAGCGCCTCGACGAGATCCTGAACGAGGATGAGCGCTCGCCGTCGCCGGCGGCGCTCACCGTCGGTGTCGTGGATGGCGGCTTCGTCGTGCCAGGTGCGCGCGCATCGGAGCCCGGGCTCCGCATCCTCACCGATCACGAGATTTTCCGGCGCGAGCGGCGCATCCGCCGCCACCGCCGCTACGGATCGGGATCGTCGCTCGAGAGCATCACCGCGCTCAAGCCTGGCGACTATGTAGTGCACCTCGAGCACGGCGTCGGCATCTATCGCGGCATCGAGCAGGTGTTCGTGCGCGAGAGCACCATCGAAGTCGCCGTCATCGAGTATGAGGGCGGCGACAGGCTGAACGTGCCCCTCTATCGCATCGATCAGGTCGAGCGCTATCGCTCGGCCGACGATGTGAGCAGCGACTCGCCGCCACCGCGCCTCCACAAGCTCGGTGGCAAGCGCTGGGCGCAGCAGCGCGACAAGACGCGCGCCGCGCTGCAGGAGATGACGCTCGAGCTGCTCGAGCTCTACGCGCGCCGCAGAGTCGCGGACAAGATCCCCGCGTTCCCCGACACCACATGGCAGCGTCAGCTCGAGTCGTCGTTTCTATTCGAGGACACCCCCGATCAGCGCAAGGCGACCGTCGAAGTGAAGGCCGACATGGAGTCGACGCGCCCGATGGACCGGTTGCTCGTCGGCGACGTCGGCTACGGAAAGACGGAGATTGCCGTGCGCGCCGCGTTCAAGGCGGTGCAATCAGGGCGCCAGGTGGCGGTACTCGTCCCCACCACCATTCTCGCGGAGCAGCACGGCCGCACCTTCACCGAGCGCCTCGCGGATTTCCCCGTCACCGTCCGCATCCTCTCGCGCTTCCAGAGCGCCAAGGAGATCACCGCGACGCTCGTGGAGATCGCAGAGAAGAGGGTCGACATCATCATTGGCACGCACCGGCTGCTGAGCCCCGACGTCAACTTCGGCAACCTCGGCCTCGTCATCGTCGACGAGGAGCATCGCTTCGGCGTGAAGCACAAGGAGCGGCTGAAGCAGCTCAAGCTCGAGACCGACGTGCTCACGCTCACCGCAACGCCGATCCCGCGCACGCTGCATCAGTCGCTCGCCGGCCTGCGCGACATGACCGTGATCGCCACGCCGCCGCTCGACCGATCCCCGGTGCTCACCTTCGTCGAGCCATGGGACGAGGGGCTGATCGAGGAGGGAATCGCGCGCGAGCTCGATCGCGGCGGCCAGGTCTTCTTCGTCCACAATCGCATCGAGACCATCGTCGCCATCGCGGATCACATCCAGCGTCTCGCGCCGCGCGCGCGGATTGCCGTCGCGCATGGACAGATGCCCGAGCGCGCGCTCGAGGAGGCGATGCGCAAGTTCGTCGCGCACGAGGTCGATGTCCTCGTCTCGACGATGATCGTCGAGTCCGGGCTCGACGTGCCGAACGCCAACACGATGTTCGTCAATCGCGCCGACCACTTCGGACTCGCGCAGCTCTATCAGCTTCGCGGACGCGTCGGCCGCTCGTACCGACGCGCGTACTGCTATCTGCTCGTCCCCGATTCCGTCGACATCGACGCGGAGCGCCGGCTGCAGGTGCTCGAGCATCACACGGAGCTCGGTTCGGGTTACCGCATCGCGCTCAAGGATCTCGAGTTTCGCGGCGCCGGCAATCTCCTCGGCTCCGAGCAGTCGGGGTTCGTGCACGCCGTCGGCTTCGAGCTCTACCTCAGGATGCTCGACGAGACCGTCAATCGCATGGTCAAGGGCGACAACGCGCCCCGGCTGCGGCCCGCCGACGTCTCCATGGACATCGCGGCCTTTCTCCCCGACGATTACCTGCCGATCCAGGAGGCGAAGCTCGACGTCTACCGCCGTCTGTCGACCTTCACGAAGGCGGAGGAGGTCGAGACGCTGCGGGAGGAGCTGCGCGATCGCTTTGGGCCGCTTCCTGCGACCGCGAATGCATTTCTGTCGAGCGCGCTGCTGCGCGTGAGCGGCGGCGCGATGGGCGTGGAAGGAATCCTGGTGCGCGGTGACGAGGCGCGTATTACCTTTCGGGACGATGCGGTGCCCCGACTCAAGGGGCTCACATCGGCGTTCCACGAAGTGCAATTCCAGGCGGAAGTGCGTCGCGCGCATCCGCTCTCGCTCAAGCTCACGCGCCTCGGCGGCGCATCGCTTCTCGACGGGCTCGTTCGCGTTCTTCGCGGAGCCACACGCGATGCGTGACCGCGCGGGGCTTTCTGCCGCGCGCAGGCCACCTCGTCTCTTGCCCTCTCAATCTCCGCAAATGAAACGCTCTATTGCCATCTTCATGATCGTCGGCGTCCTCGTCGCCTGCGAAGGCTTCAAGCAGGCCATGGGTACCCACGGGGATGTCGTCGCGAAAGCCGGCCCCCAGGAGCTCACGGTCGAGCGCCTTTCCGCGCTGCTCGCGCAGGCGAAGGTGCCGGTGACCGGTGAGATCGCGAAGGCGATCACTAACATCTGGATCGATTACCAACTGCTCGGTAACGCCGCCGCGCACAACGACTCGCTGAACGATTCGAAGGCGGTGAACGACGCGCTCTGGCCGATCATCTCACAGATGCGCGCGGGCAAGTGGCACGATGTCGTCGTCAAGAGCTTCCACATCGACACGACGGGCTCCGAAGCGAAGTTCAACGCCGGCGAAGTGCTCGCGGCGCGCCACATTCTCTTCATGACGCCGCAGGGCGCGACTCCCGCGCAGCTCGATTCGATCCGCAAGGTCGCCGAGGGCGTGCGGGCGCAGGTGACGCCAGCGAACTTCACCGAGATGGCGACGAAGTACACGCAGGAGCCGGGAGGAGCCCAGCGCGGCGGCGACCTCGGTGTGTTCACGAAGGGCGCGATGGTCCCGCAGTTCGAGCAGGCCGTCACCGCGCTCAAGCCCGGCCAGGTCTCTCCGGTCGTGAAGACACAGTTCGGCTTCCACATCATCCGCCGCTCGACGTACGCGGAAGTGGCGCCGGAAGTGGCGTCGCGGCTGAACGGCCCGGCGCTGCAGACCGCCGACAGCGTCTACATCACGCAACTCGAGAACGCCGGCAACATCCAGTTCAAGCCGACGGCCGTGGCGACCATCAAGGAGGCCGCCAAGGACCTCAACGCGCACAAGAACGACAAGACGGTCATTGCGACGTCGAAGGCCGGCGACTTCACCGTCGCGCGCCTCACGCGCTGGCTCGAGGCATTCCAGCAGCGCGAGGATCTCGGCAAGAAGCTGCAGAGCGCGCCGGACAGCGTCGTTCTCAGCTTCGCGAAGAACGTCCTTCGCAACGAGCTCGTGCTGCACCAGGCCGACAGCGCGAAGATCGACCTGACGCCCGAAGAGTACAAGCAGCTGCAGACGCGCTTTGTCGAGGTGATCACCCAGAGTCAGGAGCAGCTGGGTGTCTCTCCCAAGGCGCTCGCCGACAGCGCGAAGACGGTCACCGCGCGCGAGAAGCTCGCGAACACGCGCGTCAACGCGTATCTCGACAAGCTCATGCAGCAGCAGGCGGGCTTCGTGCAGGTACCGCCGCCGCTCGAGGAGTTGATGAAGGCGAAGTACCCCGTCACGATCAACCAGGCGGCGATGGATAAGGCCGTTAGCGAGTCCGCAGCACTGAAGGCGAAGTCGGATTCGACACGCGCGAAGAACGCGCCGCCCACTGAAGTGCCGATGGGTGGCATGCAGATGCCGCAGGGAGCGCCCGCACCGGCTCCGGCCGCGCCGGCACCCACCCCGAAGCCGACGAAGACGCCGTAATGAGCGAACCACTGGGCGAGTCGAGGGTACGGGGAGCATGCGCAATTCGTTGATTCTCGCGGCCGTTGCCGCAAGCGTGCTCGCCGCTCCGCTTCGCGCCCAGCTGGGTACGGCAGACGAGAAAGGCGGCACGCCGCCCGTCGACGGTGTCATCGCCGTCGTCGGCACCACGCCAATCCTCCGCTCCGATGTCGAGGAGCGCATCGCGCAGGCGCGCTCCACCGGGCAGAAAATGCCCACGGACTCCGCGAGCCAGCGGGCGATGGTCAAGAGCATCCTCGACGCGATCATCGACGAGGAGCTGCTCGTACAAAAGGCGAAGGACGAAAAGATCGAGGTCACGGACAACGACGTGAATACCGATGTCGACAAGCGGATGCAGACGATCCGCACGCGCTTCACCACCGAAAAGGAATTCCGCGACGAGCTGAGGAAGTCGGGCTTCGGAACGATCGACGAGTTCCGTCGCTGGCTCGCCGATCAGTCTCGCCGCAGCCAGCTCCAGCAAAAGCTCTTCGAGAAGCTCCGCACCGATGGCAAGATCGCGCCGGCGTCGGTGAGTCCCGCCGAGGTCGATGAGTTCTTCGCGAAGAACTCCAGTCAGCTGCAGAAGCTTCCGGCGACGGTGACGCTCAGGCAGATCGTCATTGCGCCAAAGCCGAGCCCCAAGCAGGCCTCCATCGCGGTGGCGAAGGCCGAGTCGCTGTACGTCGAGATCTCGAAGGGCGGAGACTTCGAACAGATTGCGAAGCGCGAGTCGATGGATCCGAGCACCAAGGAGCTCGGCGGCGATCTCGGCTGGCGGCGCCGCGGCGACTTCGTCCCCGAGTTCGATCGCGTCTTCTTCTCGCTCCGGCCGGGCGTCGTCACGCCGCCCATCAAGACCGTGTTCGGCTACCATCTCATCAGGGTCGATCGCGTGCAGCCGGCGGAAGTGAAGGGACGCCACATCCTGATTCGTCCGACCATCGATTCCGCCGACGTGCAGGCCGCCCGCGTCGAAGCGAACGAGGTCGCGAAGCAGTGGCGCGCCGGCGTCTCCTTCGACACGCTGCGTGTGAAGCATCACGATCCGTCCGAAGAGTCCTCGATCCCGCAGCCGTTCCCCCAGGCGCAGCTGCCGCAGGAGTACCAGACGGCGATCGCAGGGCACAAGGCGAACGACATCCTCGACCCATTCATGATCGAGGACAAGCAGCATGGAACGCCGAAGTTCTTCGTCGTGCAGATCACGTCGATCGCGGCCGAACACGAGCCGACGGTCGCCGACTGGCGCGAGAAGATTCGCGATCAGCTCGCCGAGGAGAAAGCGATCCGCCGCTATCTCGATGGTCTGCGGAAGGAAAGCTACGTGTCCATCCGCACCTGACCCGTGCGCGTCGACCTCGCGCTCAAGCGGCTGCTCCTCGTGAAGAGCCGCACGGAGGGAAAGGAAGCGTGCGACGTCGGCGCGGTGGCGGTGAACGGGAAGCGAGTGAAGGCTTCTGCGGAGGTCGCCGCCGGTGACCGCATCAAGCTCGACTACGCGCATCGCTCGCTCGAGATCGAGCTGCTCGGCGACATCGGCAAGAACGTGAGCCGCGCCGACGCAAAGACGCTCTACCGTGTGCTCAGCGACGTGACCGAGTGACGCGCACGCGTCTGGCCGTCACGCTCGGCGATCCGCGCGGGATTGGCCCCGAGATCGTCGCCGCGGCGATGTCCGACGCGCGGGTCCGTGCGCGCGCGGAGCTGGTCGTCGTCGGCCCCTCTGGCACCGTGGTGCCCGCCAACGAGGAGATCGGTGCGTGGACGAGCGGCGGCAGCGCCGAGCACGGCGGTCGTCTCGCCGGGCTCGCCATCGAGCGCGCCGTGTCTCTCGCGCTTGCGGGCGACGTACAGGGAATCGTCACCGCGCCGATCGACAAGCACGCGCTCTTCGCCGGCGGCTACGACTTTCCCGGACACACCGAGATGCTTGCGGCGCTCACCGGCTCGCGCGTCGCGATGATGCTCGCTTCCGACCGCCTGCGCGTGGTGCTCGTCACGACGCACATCGCGCTCGCGAGCGTGCCGCGCGAGCTCACACGCGAGCGGATCCTCGAGTGTGCCGCGATCACGCGCCGCGGGCTGCAGCAGCTGTACGGGATCGTCGAGCCGCGCATCGCGCTGTGCGCGCTCAACCCGCACATGGGCGACGGTGGTCGTTTCGGCGCGGAGGACGACACGCTGCTCGCGCCGGCCGCGCGCGCGGCGAAGATCCTCGGCCCATTCCCCGCGGACACGGTGTTCGTGCGCGCGATGCGCGGCGAGTTCGATGCCGTGCTCGCGCCATATCATGATGTGGGGATGACCGCGATCAAGGTCGCGTCGTTCGGCAGCGCCGTGAACGTGACGCTCGGCCTTCCATTCCCGCGCACATCCCCTGACCACGGCACCGCACTCGACATCGCGGGCCAGAACCGCGCAGACCCGGCGAGCATGATCGAGGCGATCCTCGAGTGCGCGCGATTCTCCGAGGTGCTGGCGACGAGTCGTGCTTAGCGGCCAGCAAAAAGCACTATCAGCTGGAAAAACGATATAACGGATGAACGGCACGGATGAGAAACGGATAGCAGCGTCTCGCAGTAATCCGTTTTATCCGCGCTTCTATCCGTTCAATCGTTTCACCGGTTGTTAATAGGTAGTGCTACAACGTGGCCGCTCAAAAGGAGCAAGTGGGAAGCAGTCGCCAAGATCCCATTACGGCCGCGCACCTAGCCCCGCCCGCCCGCGCGGTGAAGCTTTCATTCATGGGACACTCACACGCGCACGGCCACAGCCACGCTGGCCATTCGCACGGGCATTCGCACGCCGGCCACAGCCACTCGCATGGTGCAGGGAGCTCCGTCAGCAGGCTCCGCATCGCACTCGCGATCACCGCCGTCATCCTCGTGGCGGAGGCGGTCGGTGGTTTCTACGCGAACTCGCTCGCGCTCCTCGCCGATGCCGGACACATGCTCACGGATGTGGCGGCGCTCGGGCTCTCCCTCTTCGTCGCCTGGTTCAGCCAGCGCCCGGAAACGGACAAGCGCACCTACGGCTACCTCCGCCTCGAGATCCTCGCCGCGTTCCTGAACGGGGCGACGCTGCTCCTGATTTCGGTCTGGATCATTTGGGAGGCGATCAGCCGCCTCCGCACCCCCGAGCCCGTCCAGAGCGGGCTGATGCTCGCCGTTGCCGTGCTCGGTCTCGTGGCGAACGCGATCTCCGCCTGGGTGCTCCACCCGGGGGGCGAGGAGAATCTGAACGTCCGCGGTGCCTACCTCCACATCCTGGGCGACCTGCTCGGCTTCGTCGGCACCATTGTCGCGGCGCTGCTCATTCGTCAGTTCGGCTGGCTCGCCGCAGACACCATCGCGTCCATCGTCGTGAGCGCCCTAATCCTTCGCGGGGCGTGGACGCTGGTGCGCGACTCGATCGATGTGCTCCTGGAGTCTACCCCCGCACACATCTCGGCCGCCTCGGTGCGCGACCAGCTCACGCAGATCCCGGGGATCGAGTCGGTGCACGACCTCCACGTCTGGACCGTGACGTCGAACGTCATCGCCATGAGTGTGCACGCGATCGTGCGCGAACCGGAGCGCCACCAGCACGTCCTCGAGCACGTGCTGGACGCCATGCGACTGTTCGGGATCCAGCACGTCACCGTTCAGCTCGAGCGCCAGGAGATGTACGAGCGGGAGCTCCACCTGCACGCCTGATTCGCGCCGAATTCGGTTCCAGAGGCGCCATTCGGACATATTGCCGCTTAGAAAGTTTTCATGTTCGTACGTAGCGCGTCGAACCGTGACGGTGGGCATGAAAGGCTCGTCTCCCCACAGACTAATGTGAGGAAACCTTCGTGGCCCCGTCGCAGCTGTGGAACGACGTTCGGATCGAGAAAGAGCGTGTCGCGGTCTCGATTTCAATGGTGGGGGGTGAGGCGCTGAGCGGCAGTCTCTTCGCGCCGCAGATCTATCCTCCCGGCGGTCTCGAAGACCCTCTACAGCTGCTCAACGAGCTCGAGCCGTTCTTCCCGCTCGGGCTTCCCACGGGCGAAGTGCTGCTCATCGCGAAGGATCGGGTGCTCGAGATCGTCCTCGACGACGCCCAGGCAGGCGAAGAGCTCCCAGGTAGCGCTCCCACGGCTCTACTCCAGGTCACCCTCGCCGGTGGCATCTCACACGTCGGGTCGATGCGGCTCGAGGTACGTGCGTCGCGTCCCCGCGTGCTCGACTACATGAATCACTGCACGGAGCGCTTCATGGCGCTCCGAACCGATGCGGGTGTCCGCCTGATCAATCGAAAGATGATCGAGCGCGTCCGCCCACTGGACTGATCATGGCGCAACTCGATCGCTTCCTCGCTGCCCTCGTCTCCCATCGCGCGAGCGCCCTCATGCTCGGCTCCGACGTCCCCGCGCAGCTCGACATGCACGGGACGCCGCGAGCGATCACGAAGACGGCGTTCAACGAGGCGCAGCTCGTCGGGCTGCTGCAGGAGCTGGCGCCGGGGAATGCGCGCATGTCGCTGGACGGCGGCGCCGAGACGTCGTTTGCGTACACCTCCGACGATGGCGCGTTCGACGTGCACGTGACCGCGCGCGCCCAAGGACTGCGAGCGGTCGTTCGCGTGCAGGGCGCGGTCGCCGCGGCCGCCGCGTCGGAGAAGACCGTGACGCCGATGACGGAGGCCGTACCGAGCCCCGCGTCGCAGGCGCCCCCGGCCGCGCGCGCCTCGTCGTCCGCGGCGCGCGTGGAGGAGTCGCATATCGAAGTCGGCGCGCCACCAGCGAGTGCGGAACGCGATCGCATCGAGGGGATGCTGCGCGTGATGGTCCAGCGCGGATCGTCCGACTTGCATCTGCGCGTGGGGGAGCCGCCGATCGTGCGCGTCGATGGCGCGATGGTTCGTCTTCCTGACAACGCGTCGCTCCAGGCGCGCGAGCTCGAAGCGCTGGTGAGGTCGATCATGCCAGAGCGCAATCGCGCCGAGTTCGATAGCTCGAGCGATACGGACTTCGCGCACGACATTTCGGGCACGGGGCGTTTCCGCTGCAACGTGATGCGTGAGCACAAGGGATGCGCGGCGGTGTTCCGCATCATCCCGGCGAAGGTGGTCAGCGTCGAGCAGCTCGGCATCTCGGAAGAGGTGCAGAAGCTCTGCTATCTCACGCGCGGGCTCGTGCTCGTCACCGGCCCGACAGGCTCCGGAAAGTCGACGACGCTCTGCTCGCTCATCGATCTCATCAACCGCAAGCGCAGCGAGCACGTCATCACGATCGAGGACCCGATCGAGTTCGTGCACGAGAACAAGCAGTGCATCATTACGCAGCGACAGGTGGGCGTGCACACGGGATCGTTCAAGACGGCGCTCCGCGCGGCACTCCGCGAAGATCCGGACATCGTGCTCGTCGGCGAGCTCCGCGATCTGGAGACCGTGTCCATCGCGATCGAGACGGCCGAGACGGGACACCTCGTCTTTGCGACGCTGCACACGACGTCCGCGGCCGGGACGATCGACCGCCTGATCGACCAGTTCCCGCCGGACCGGCAGGAGCAGGTGCGCGCGATGTTGTCGGAGTCGCTGCGCGGAGTGATCTCGCAGACGCTCTGCAAGAAGGTCGGCGGCGGCCGCGTGGCCGCCCGCGAAGTCCTGCTCTCCATACCATCGATCGCCAACCTGATCCGCGAAGGGAAGACCTTCCAGATCGCGTCCGTCATTCAGACGTCGAAGCGGCTCGGCATGGTGACGCTGAACGACGCGCTGATCGACCTCGTGGATGCGGGGCAGGTCGAAGCGAAGGAGGCCTACATGAAGGCCAACGACAAGACCGGCTTCGCGCACATGCTGCGCAATCGCGGCATGGAGGTGAGCTTCCTCGATCCCACGGCCGAGCCACCGGCGGTTGTCGCGCCGCCGACGGGCAAGCCGGAGCTCGCGGGGAAGGCGAAAGTAGGCGCGCGATAGACGGTATCGAGACACGATCGAGGTAGCCTCGAATAGCCGTTGCCAGCTATATTTAACGGCTATGGAAATTCGCAACGTTGCTATCATCGCCCACGTCGATCACGGCAAGACCACGCTCGTCGACAAGATGCTCCGCCAGTCGGGTTCTTTTCGCGAGAATCAGGTGGTTGCCGAGCGCGTGATGGACTCGAACCCGCTCGAGCGTGAGCGCGGGATCACGATTCTCGCCAAGAACACGTCCATTCGCTGGAAGGGCGTGAAGATCAACGTCGTCGACACGCCGGGACACTCGGATTTCGGTGGCGAGGTCGAGCGCATCCTGCGCATGGTCGATGGTGTGCTCCTCGTGGTCGATGCGTTCGATGGTCCGATGCCGCAGACGCGCTTCGTTCTTCGGAAGGCGCTCGCGCTGGGCCGCACGCCGCTCATCGTCATCAACAAGATCGACCGTCCGGGCGCGGACCCGCTTCGCGTCCACGATGAGGTGCTCGATCTGTTCATCGAGCTCGAGGCGACCCCCGAGCAGCTCGATGCGCCAGTGGTGTATGCCTCCGCGCGCAACGGCACCTCGACGATGGATCTCGACAGCCCGCTGGGCGACCTCTCGACGCTGTTCGACGCGATCGTGGAGCATGTGCCGCCCGCGGTCGGCGATGTGAATGGCTCCTTCCAGATGCTCATCTCGACGATCGATCACTCGCCGTATCTCGGACGCCTGGGAATCGGCAAGATCGAGCGCGGTACGGTGCGGGTCGGCGACACGGTGGCGCTGCTGCCGGTGGAGACGACGCGCGCGGCGGCGACGGCGCGGGTGACGAAGCTCTTCGCCTACGAGGGGCTCGAGCGGATTGAGATTCAGGAAGCGTCCTCAGGCGAGATCGTCGCCATGGCGGGGCTCGATGGCGTCGAGATCGGGCTTACGATCACGGACGTGGAGCACCAGGAGCGGCTCGAGGGGATCGCGGTGGAGGAGCCGACGATCTCGGTCGATTTCATGGTGAACAATTCCCCGTTCGCGGGTAAAGAGGGGAAATTCGTCACGTCGCGGCAGGTGCGCGAGCGGCTGTTCAAGGAGCTCGAGCGGAACGTCGCGCTGCGTGTGGCCGATACGGAAACGACGGAGACGTGGACGGTGTCCGGGCGTGGCGAGCTCCATCTGTCGATTCTGATGGAGACGATGCGCCGTGAAGGGTTCGAGTTTCAGGTGTCGCGTCCGCGGGTCATAACGCGCGAGGGGCCGAATGGTGAGCGGCTCGAGCCGTACGAGGAGCTGTCGATCGACGTGCCGGAGGACTTTCTCGGGGCGGTGATCGAAAAGCTGGGGCCTCGGCGGGCCGAGATGATCGAGATGAAGAATCCGGGGCAGGGGCTGGTGCGGCTCTTGTATCGCATCCCGGCGCGCGGATTGTTTGGATACCGGTCGGAGTTCTTGACTGATACGCGGGGAACGGGAATCATCCACCATCGCTTCCTGGAATACGGCTCGTGGGCGGGGCCGTTGGCGGGGCGGAAGCGCGGGACGCTCGTGAGTATGGAGCTGGGCAACGCGGTGGCGTTCGGGCTGGCCAATCTGTCGGAGCGAGCGACGCTGTTCGTGGCGCCGGGCACAGCGGTGTACGAGGGGATGATCATCGGCGAGAGTGCGCGTCCGGGGGATATGGACGTGAACCCGACGAAGGAGAAGAAGTTGACGAACATGCGGACGACGTCCACGGATGAGAACATCCAGCTGGAGCCGCCGCGGGAGTTGACATTGGAAGGCGCGCTCGAGTACATCGAGGAGGACGAGTTGATCGAGGTGACACCGCAGTCGATTCGTCTGCGTAAGAGGTTCTTGAATGCGAACGATCGGAAGAAGTTGTCGCGCGAGGCGAAGCGCGAGCGGGCCTCGGTGTAGGCAGTAGCTCGCTGGTGGGTCCACTACCGTCAGGAGAAGTACGGTCATGCTGGAGGAGCTCGAGTCGCTGCGCCTGGCCCCACGGTCGCGCGGCGAGGACGATGTCGACGATGAACCGCTCGACGACGAGCTGGACGACGAGGATCTGGATGACGATCTCGAAGATGATCTCGACGACGACGACGATGACGATCTCGACGACGACGATGATGATCTCGATGGCGATCTGGACCTCGTGGACTTGGACGACGAGTACGACGACACGGACGAGATTCGTCCGAAGCCGCCGGGGCATCCGCACCGTTACGATGATTGAGCGGTGGGGAGTGTCGACTCGGTGCACCGGAGCGTGATTCCGGTGTGAACTGGGGTTGACTCGTGTGTCACAAGCCACTAGAATGACTGCTCCCCGCGAACTTCGTTCGTGGGGGATTTTATACGACGCTGTTTGACAATCGAGAGTGACAATTTTGTGTGATGGCTCTTGTTGATCTGTTGCGCTCGTGCGCGACAGGGAGAGAACAAATTCACGAGATTGATTCCGGACGCAGTCT
>JALYSW010000146.1 GCA_030854615.1 Gemmatimonadota bacterium | reverse complement strand
CGAGCCGCGCGGGGGTGAAGCTGAACGCGCCGACGCACGCCGACGCGACGAGCGATGCGACGAGACAGAGCGCGAGGATGACGTAGACGGTCCGGTCGGACCGTCGCGTGGTGGTCACCGCGCCTCGCGGCTCAGTGCTGCGGCTCTCGCTCGTCGGGCATCCATCCGGCGAACTTCCGGAGCACCGCCGGCGTGCGCGGACTGTAGTACATCAGGTCGATCTCGTCCACACGATAAATGCGCATCGATTTCGCGGCTGGCGTGATCGCAACGCCGGGCAGCGCGGCGAACTTTTCCGCGCTCCCCACGCGATCGAAGCCGACATCGGTGGCGATGATGATGTCGGGCGCGGCCTTCGCGATGAGCTCCGGCGTCAGTCGCAGCATGCCGCCCACGGAGTCGATCGCGTTCACGCCGCCTGCCCACCGTATGAGCTGGTCCGCCATGGTACCACGCTTGAGCGCGAGATAGTCGTTCACGATCTGGCCCAGGTGCATCACGAGCACGCGCGGTGGATACGGCGACACCCATTTCGTGGTGTCCGCGAGCGCGGCGCTCATCCCCTGCCGCCATGCCGCTACCACGGAGTCTGCCTGCTTCTCGTGATGAAATTCCTTCCCGAGTCGCGTCATGAGCAGCTCAGCGCTGTCGAGCGTGGACCCGGGCTTCAAATCGAGCACCGGGATGCCGACCTTTTTTACCTGCTCCACCACCGCATCCGGCCCGAGATTACCATCCGTGAGCAGCATGGTGGGCTTCATCGAGATAATCCCCTCGGCGCTGAGCGCGCGATGATAGCCCACCGATGGCAGCGTTTTGATCGCCGGGGGATAGACGGACGTGAGGTCACGCGCAACCAGCACGGACTCGGCGCCGATGTCGTAGAGGAACTCGTTGATCTGTTTGGAGACGCATACAACGCGTGTCCCCGCGCCCACGTCGCCCCGGCTGCACGCCGTCGGCGCAAGCAGCAAGATGAGCCCGGCTGCGAATCGCGCTGAGCGGTAAGTCGTATGTATGTGCTGGCTGAGTAAGAGGCTGACCAATGCTGTCCGCCAGATTACAACAGTTGCACGCGCCGCGTAAGCATCGGCGCCCCACGCTCCAGCCTCCGAGAGTGAACTCGATTATACGGAACCTTCGGGAATGAAGCGGCGGATGCGCCTACAACCGCCCCGTTCCGACGGCCTGCGCGATATCGGTTTGCGAGATCACGCCGACCAGTCGCCCCTTCTCCTCGACGAAGAGCCGTTTGACTTCCGTGTAGAGCATGTGCTGCGCTGCTTCGCGCGCATCGGCATCGGGTTCGATGAGGTGAGGGTTGGGCGTCATGAGATCGCCCGCCGTCGTGTGCTCGAACAGCCGGGTGCGGTCCGTCGCATCCTCATGCTCGGCGCTCGCCTGCAGCACGTCGGTTGCGGTCACCACCCCGAGTACGTGCCCTGCGCGATCCATCACGGGCAGTCCCGACACATGCGAGTCCGCCATCGCCTGCACGAGTTCCTTGACCGTCGCTTCGCGCGCGATCGTCCTCACATTCATCTGCATCAAATCAGCGACCCGCGTCATGTCTGCTCCGGATTTGGGAAATTGATCTCCAGTGAACTCCCACTCTCGCGCTTGAGCGGGACCATGCGACGTCGCTGCACAGAGCGCCGGACGGCGCGCTCCACTCCAGTGACGGCGCGGTTGATGGCGATCGCGGGCTCCGCAGCGCGGCTCTCGAACACCACACTCGGGAGTCCGCTCAGTACCACTTTGACGGTGCACGATTGATCGATGCCGCCGCGCGGGCCGTTGATATCGTGCAATCGCACCGTGACCCGCTCGATGGACGTCGCGAATTTGCCGAGCTTTTCGCCCAACCGCTTCCGGATGTACTCCCGCTCGCTCTCATCGAGCGCGACATCGGCGGTGCGGATGCTCGACGGAACCTCCGGCGCCAACGTGCGACCCGCGTCGCGCTTCGACGCTCGTGGAACGCGGTCGGCGAATGACTCGCGCTTCTCCATGTTGGATCTACGAGGGCGCGTGCCGCGCATTCCGTCCGTCTGGTCCGAACGCGCGCGAGCAACGGGACTTCCCCCCAGCCGCCCGCTGCTGCTCGGCGATCGCAGTAGCTGGCGTTCGGCACCGCTCAACGCGCCCATCGCGTCCCGTCCGAGCGCCTCGAACACATCGGTCGCCGTAGCAATCCCGACGAACCGATCGTCGTCCACCACTGGAAGCGACCCGATGAGTCGCTCGCGCATCAGGTCGGCAGCGCGGTCCAGAGGCATGTCCGGATGAGCAGTCTCCACGTTCGGCGTCATCAGCTGTTGCACAGATCGATTCTTACGCCGCTCGTCGCCGCCGCGTCCGCCCAGGTCACGTTCCGATATCACGCCAACCAGCCTCGCATCGTCGGCGACCACCAAGTGCCGAATACCGCGCCGCCGCATTCGTTTCCACGCGGCGCTCGCATTCTCCTCCGGCCCGATGGTGATAACGGGTGTGGTCATGACATCGCGAATCTGCATTCGAGTATCTCCGATGAAGCGCGGCCCGGCTGCGGTGACACCCATTTATGAGGCGAGTTCTGTGCCGACCGAGCTATTCGAAACGAGCCCAGCCATATCTCACATCAGCGCGATGACGCCACGCCCTTACGCGCCCGCGGCCTCCGGCGGCAGCGCGGCTGGCGAGCCGATCACCTGCGCCGCGCGGCCGCGCCGCCTGATCCAGCTCTGCAGCTCGTCGAGATACGTGTAGAACACCGGCGTCACGTACAGCGTCACCAGCTGTGAGAACGCGAGCCCGCCCACCACGGCGACGCCGAGCGGCCGCCGCGTCGACGCACCGGCGCCCCAGCCAATTGCAATTGGCAGCGCACCCATGAGCGCCGCCATCGTCGTCATCATGATCGGCCGGAAGCGCACGCTCGCCGCCTTCACGATCGCCTCCTCCGGGGTGCTATGATCCGTCCGCTCCGCCTCGATCGCGAAGTCGATCATCATGATCGCATTCTTCTTCACGATGCCGATCAGCATGATCATGCCGACGAGCGAGTACACGTCGAGGTCGAGCCCGAAGATCAGCAGCGTCACGATCGCGCCGAATACCGCAAACGGCAGCCCGGAGAGAATCGTGATCGGGTGCACGTAGCTCTCGTACAGCACACCGAGGATGATGTAGATGACGAACACCGCGAGCACGAGGAGCAGCGTGAGCCCCTGTTGCGTCCCCATGAACGCCTGCGCCAGCCCCGAGAAACTCCCCGATACGGTCGATGGCAGCACGGCCTTCGCCTCCCGCTCCACCATCGCGACCGCACCGCCGAGCGAGACGCCCGGAACGAGATCGAACGAGATGGTCACCGCCGGCAGCTGCCCCTCGTGGTTCACCGTCACCGGCCCGTTCCCGAGCTTGAACTTCGCGACGGCGGAGAGAGGCACTACCGTACCGGTCGTCGATCGCACCCACAATGATCCGAGCGACGGGATGTCCTGCTGGAACTCGGGAAGGAGCTCCATCACCACCCAGTACTCGTTCGTCGACGTATAGATCGTCGACACCTGCCGCTGCCCGAACGAATCGTAGAGCGTATTCTCGATCTCCGTCGCCGACACGCCGAGCTGCCCCGCCTGCGCGCGGTCGATGTCGACGGTCACTTGCGGATTGTCGATGAGCAGATCGCTCGTGACGTTCTCGAGCTGCGGCTGCTTCCTGAGGCGCGCCTCGAGCTGCGCGGCCGCGCTGTTGAGCGCGACGATGTCGCCGCTCTGCAGCGTGTACTGATAGAGACTCTTCGACGTCAGCCCGCCGATCGAGATCACCGGCGGATTCTGGAAGTAGACGGAGATGTCGGGCACGCCCAGCACATCGCGCGAGAGCTGGCGCGCGACATCATCCGCACTGTGCTTGCGCTGGCTCAGCGGCTTGAGATCGATCGTGAGCTGCCCCTGATTCGCGGCCGCACTCGTGCCCACGCTCGACGTCACACTCAGCACGTCTGGGTTCTTCTCCACGATCTCCGCAACCCGCTCCTGTGCGCGAATCAGCCCATCGTAGGATGCCCCCTGCGAGGCCTCCGTCGTGCCGAGCAGCTGTCCCGTGTCGCCGCTCGGGAAGAGCCCCTTCGGCATCACGATGAAGAGGATGATCGTCGCCACGAGAATGACGCCCGAGAACACGAGCGTCGCGCCGCGGCGCAGCATCACCCAGTCGAGGCTGCGCTCGTACGCGTGGAGCACGCGCTCGTAGATACGCTCGGTGTACCGGTAGAACCTCCCCTGCGTCGCCTCGTGCGTCGCGCGGAGAAAGCGGCTCGCTAGCATCGGCGTCAGCGTCAGCGACACGAAGCCGGACACGAGAATGGCGACGCCGATCGTCACCGCGAACTCGTGGAAGAGCTTTCCGATGATCCCGCCCATGAACAGGATCGGGATGAACACCGCGGCGAGCGAGAGCGTCATCGAGACAATCGTGAACGCGACCTCGGTCGATCCATCGATTGCCGCCTGCATCGGCGGTTTCCCCATCTCCAGGTGACGCACGATGTTCTCGAGCATCACGATGGCGTCGTCGACGACGAAGCCCACCGCGAGCGTCAGCGCCATCAGCGAGAGATTGTCGAGGCTATAGCCGAGCAGATACATCACGCTGAACGTGCCGATGATCGACATCGGGAGCGCGAGGCTCGGGATGACCGTCGCCGAGAGGTTGCGCAAAAAGAGGAAGATCACGAGCACCACCAGCACCAACGTGAGCTCGAGCGTGAAGGTGACGTCGTGCACCGAGTCCTCGATCGTCACCGCGCGATCGAAGAGCACCTGCACATGTACGCTCGGCGGGATCTCCAACTTCACGCGTTCGAGCGCCGCTTTCGCGGCGTTCGAGACGGCGACCGTGTTCGTTCCCGGCTGTCGCTGGATCGCGAGCACGATCGCGCGCTGCCCATTGTACCAGCTCGCGGTCTTGTTGTTCTGCACGTCGTCGGTCACGCGCCCGACATCTGTGAGATGCACCGGTGCGCCGTTGCGATAGGCGACGACCATGTTCCGGAACGCCTCCGCATTCTCGAGCTGTCCCGTCGCCTGCACCGTGAGCGCGACCTTCGGCCCCCACAATACGCCCGTGGGCAAGTTCACGTTCTGCGCGGCCACCGCCGTCGTCACATCCTCGAGCGCGAGGTTGCGCGAGGCGAGCAGCCGCGGATCGAGCTGGATGCGCACGGCGTACTTCTGTGCGCCATAGACCAATACCTGCGCGACCCCTCCCACCATGGAGAGCCGCTGCGCGATCGTCGTCTCGCCATACTCGTCGAGCACCGAGATCGGAACCTCGCTACTCGTGAGCGCGAGCGTCAGAATCGGCGCGTCGGCCGGATTCGTCTTCTGATAGCTCGGCGGCAGAATCCCCTGCGGCAGCGTGCGCTGCGTCTGCGTAATCGCCGCCTGCACATCCTGAGCGGCCGCATCGATGCTCCGGTCGAGCGAGAACTGCACGACGATCTGCGTCTCCCCCAGGCTCGACGTCGACGTCATGTTGTCGATGCCCGCGATCGTCGAGAACTGCTTCTCGAGCGGCGTCGCCACCGTCGCCGCCATCGTCGCGGGGCTCGCGCCCGGAAGGATCGCCGTGACCGTGATCGTCGGGAAGTCGACATTCGGCAGATCGCTCACCGCCAGCTGCCGGTACGCCACGATCCCGAAGAACAGAATCGCAATCATCACGAGCGACGTCATGATCGGGCGCTTGATGAAGAGCGTCGTCATGCCGCCCTGCTGCTTCGCCGGAGGCGCGTCCCCTGGCTCTGCCGCCCCCTCCCTGTCTTCAGTCGCCATGAACGAGCCCCGGCTCGAGATTCGTGCGGTTCTCTCGCGGTGAGCGCCTCGTGTGCCGCTCGACCCACGTCTGCAGATCGTCGAGATACGTATAGAACACCGGCGTGACGTACAGCGTCACGATCTGCGAGAACGCGAGCCCGCCCACCACCGCGATGCCGAGCGGCCGCCGCGACGCCGCGCTCGCCCCCACCCCGATCGCGATGGGCAGCGTGCCAACGATCGCCGCCACCGTCGTCATCATGATCGGCCTGAAGCGCACACTCGCCGCCTCCCTGATGGCCTCCGCCGGCGTCGAGTGCTCCTTCCGCTCGTGCGCGATCGCGAAGTCGATCATCATGATCGCATTCTTCTTCACGATTCCGATGAGCATGATCACGCCCACATAGCCGTACACGTCGAGCTCCTGCCCAGTCACCCAGAGCGCGAGGAGCGCACCGAACGCCGCGAACGGCAGTCCCGTGAGAATCGTGATCGGGTGCACGTAGCTCTCGTACAGAATCCCGAGAATGATGTAGATGATGAACACGGTGATCAGCAGCAGCACCCCGAGCCCCTGCTGCGACGCTTGAAACACCTGCGCGGTGCCCGAAAAGTTCGTCGTGATGCTCGCCGGCAGCGTCGCGCGCGCAACCTTGTTCACCGCCGCAACCGCGCCGCCAAGGCTCCCACCCGCCTGCAGGTTGAAGGAGATCGTCACGCTCGCGAGCTGCCCCGAATGCGCCACGCTGCTCGGCCCGACACTTCGCTCGAATTCCGCCACATCGCTGAGCGGTACCAGCGCGCCGGTCGCACTCGTCACGTACAGCTTCGCGAGCGCATTCTCATCCGTCTGCGCGCTCGGCACCAGCTGCATGAGCACCCAGAACTCGTTCGTGCTCGTGTAGATCGTGGACGTCTGCTGCTCGCTGTACGCATTGGCGAGCGCGCGCTCGATCGCCGCGGGGGTGACGCCGAGCACCGAGGCGCGGTCGCGATCGATGCGGACGGTCACCTGCGGATTGTTGTTCTGCAGATCCGTCGTGACATCGGTGAGCGGCGGCGTCGTGCGAAGCTTCGCGGCGAGCGTCTGCGCGCTCGCGTATAGTGTGTTGAGGTCGTGCCCCTGCAGCGTGAACTGGTAGAGACTCTTCGAGCTCCGCCCACCCACGCGGATGCTCGGCGGATTCTGGAGGAATACCTGGATCCCCGGAATACCCGACAGTCGACGCGTGAGCTCCCGCACCATCACGTCCGCCGGCGGCCGTTGCCCCGCCGGCTTGAGGAGCACATTCAACCCCGCCTGGTTCGAGCTCGACACGAACGACATGTAGCCCGTCGCGTTCGTGTCGCTTTGAATCCGCTTCATCACGAGCGTCTGCAGACGCACCATCTCGGTGTACGACGTGCCCTGCGCCGCCTCGGTCGTGCCGAAGAGAATTCCGGTGTCGTCCGACGGAAAGAGTCCCTTCGGCACGAGGGTGTACAACACACCGGTGCCCACGAGGATCAGCACCGAGAACACCAGCGTGAGCGGGCGGTGTCCCATCACCCACGCGAGACTCCGCTCGTATCCGTGCAGCGCCCCCTCGAACACGCGCTCGAGCGCGTTGTACATCCGCCCGTGCTTCTGTTCCTTCTGCGGCTTGAGAAAGCGCCCGCAGAGCATCGGCGTGAGCGTGAGCGATACGAAGCCCGACACCACGATCGCCACCATGATCGTGATCGCGAACTCGCGAAAGAGCCGCCCGATGATTCCCGCCATGAAGGCGAGCGGAATGAACACCGCCGCGAGCGAAAGCGTCATCGACAGGATCGTGAATCCCACCTCCGCCGATCCATCGAGCGCGGCCCGCAGCGCCGGCTTCCCCATCTCGAGATGCCGCACGATGTTCTCGAGCATCACGATCGCATCGTCGATCACGAAGCCCACCGCCAGCGTCAGCGCGAGCAACGACAGATTGTCGATGCTGTAGTCCAGCATGTACATCACCGAGAACGTTCCCACGATCGCCATCGGCAGCGTGAGGCTCGGAATCACCGTCGCGGTGAGATTGCGCAGGAATAGGAAGATCACGAGCACGACGAGCCCGAGCGCGAGCACGAGCGAGAACTTCACGTCGCCCACCGCCTGGCGGATTCCCACCGAGCGGTCGAAGCGGATCGACACCGTCACCTGCTTCGGCAGCGACGGCGCAATCTCCGCCAGCGCAGCCTTCGCCGCATCCGCGACCTTCACCGTGTTCGTGCCGGGCTGCCGCGTCACCGCGAGCACGATGGCGCGATCGCCGTTGTACCAGCTCGCCGTCTTGTCGTTCTGCACGTCATCGTACACGCGGCCCAGGTCGCCGAGGTGCACGGGCGCATTGTTGTACTCGGCCACCACCATGCTGCGGAACTGCGCCGCGTCGTAGAGCTGCCCGGTGGCCTGCACGGTGAGCGTGCGGTTGTTGCCATACAGCACGCCGGTCGGCAGCGTGACATTGTTCGCGCGCACCGCCGTCGCCACCTGGCTCACGCTGAGATGACGCGCCGTGAGCAGCGCGGGGTCGAGCTCGATGCGCACGGCGTACTTCTGGGAGCCGTACACCGACACCTGCGCCACGCCATCCACCATCGACAGTCGCTGCGCGATCGTCGTCTCGGCGTACTCGTCGAGATCGGACAGCTTCATGTCCTTCGCGGTGAGCGCGAGGAAGAGAATCGGCGCGGCAGCCGGATTCTGCTTTCGATACGACGGCGGAATGATCGACGGCGGCAGCTGCGCGAGCGTGCCGGAGATCGCCGCGTTCACATCCTGCGCGGCTGCATCCACGTCGCGGTCGAGCGCGAACTGCAGCGTGATGCTCGTGGAACCGAGTGAGCTCGACGACGTGATGTTGTCGATGCCCGCGATCGCCGAGAACGCTTTCTCGAGTGGTGTCGCCACCGTCGCGGCCATAGTCTCGGGGCTCGCGCCGGGAAGGCTCGCGTAGACGGAGATCGTCGGATAGTCGACCGTGGGCAGATCGCTCACGGGAAGCGCGCGATAGGAGACGACCCCGAACACGAAGATCGCCACCATGACCAGCGTGGTCATGACGGGACGTCGGATGAAGAGACTCGGGATGTTCATGCGCTCGCTCGCCTTTGCTCGCGCGCCCTATTGCGCCGCGGGCTTCTTGTGCGCGCCGGAGCCCTTCCCCGCACCTCGTCCGTTGTGCGCCGAGCTGTCGCCGGCCGGGCTCGCGTTATCCGCCGCCGAGGCGATCTTCACCTTCGCGCCCGTGGTGAGCCGCGACTGGCCGCTCCGCACCACCTGCTCGCCGTCGCGCAGCCCGGCCGTGATGATCGAGACGTTCCCCTCGCTTCGCTCGACGCTCACCTTCCGCTGCTGCGCCGTGCTCCCGCTGTCGACGACGTACACGTACGTCCCCTGCTGCCCGGTGACGACCGCCTCGCTGGGCACGACGAGCGCGTTCTTCTCGGTGAAGAGATGCAGCGTCGTCGACACGAACTGCCCCGACCAGAGCATCCGCTCCGTGTTCGGGAAGCTCGCCTTGAGCATCACGGTTCCCGTCAGCGTGTCGACGGAGTTGTCGATGAAATAGAGCGTGCCGGTCGCCGGCGCCATCTGTGCGAGGAGATTCACCGCCGCGGGATCGACGCCCGATGCCTGGTCGGGCGGCGCATCTACCATTCCCGGCGGCCCGCCCGAAGTGTCCTGCGCCATCTGCCGCGCACCGCCCGGGAGCGCGGTCACCGCGAGGTTGCCGGAGCCGCCGTACTTCTGGATGAGCGGAAGATCCGTCGACGGTACGGGGAAGCGCACGAGGATCGGACTGATCTGGTTGATGACGACGAGCGGCGTCGTCCCCCCCGCGTGCACGACGTTCCCCTCCCGCACGAGCAGCCCGCCGGTGCGCCCCGCGATCGGCGCGCGAATCCTCGTGTTGTCGAGATTGAACTTCGCATTCTCCACGGCCGCCTCATCCGCCTGCACCGTCGCGAGCGCCGCGCCCGCCGTCGCCTTCTGCTGATCGGCCTGCTCGTGCGTGACATAGTCCTGCTTCACGAGACTCGCGTAACGCTCGACCTCCTTCTGGGCGTTCGCGCTCGTCTCCTTGTCGCGCGCCAGATTCGCAAGCGCGGCCTGATACGCCGCGACGTATGGACGTGGCTCGATCTGGAAGAGCACCGCGCCCTTCTCGACATCCTGACCCTCGCGGAAATACACCTTGGTGATCAGCCCATCCACCTGCGCGGTAATCGCCGACGTGTTCACGGGCGACACGACGCCGTTCGCCTGCACCTCGAAGGGCACATCGGCGCGCGACGCGGGAACCACGACCACCGGGACATCGGTGGCGGGCGGCTTCCCCGCCTTCTTCGAGCACGCGCCGAGCAGGAGCGCGATGCCGAGGGCACCGACGGACTTTCGCGAGAGACGCACGGAGAACGCGGACATGAAGATCACTTGGGGCCAGTGGTAGATTCGTGCGTGAGCGATATCGGCGTCTCGCCGTGCACGCCAAGCACGCCGACGTCGTGCGCGAGCTGGGCGAGCGCGGTGGCCCACGTCCATCGCGTCTGCGCCTGCTGCGCGCGCGCGCTCGCAAGCGCGGTCTGCGCGGTGAGCAGGTCGAGAATCGTGCCGACACCGGCCTTGTAACGCCCGCGTGCGACATCTTCGGACTGCTTCGCGCTCGCCAGCAGGATGTCCGCAGTGCGCACGCGCGCGGCGGCGGTGTGCAGGTTGACGTACGAGCCCACGACCTGATTCGATACCTGCGTGCGCACGAGACTCGCACTCGCCGCCTGCTCGTCCACGCGTGACTTCGCGGCGGCGAGATCGTACTGGTGACCGAAGCCGTTGAAGATCGGGATCGTGACGCCGAGCGTCAACGAATAGTTGTTTCCGGCGAAGAGCGCGAGATTCGAGTAGTTGCGCCCGAGATTCGCGCCCACCGTGAGCGCCGGATACTGGGCCGCGCGCGCGACGCGAACTTCCTGCTGCGCCGCGAGGATGCTCGTACGCGCCGCGGCCATGTCGGGACGGTTCGCGAGCGCGCTCACGATGAGCGAGTCCGCGCTGTCGGCGGCATAGCCCACCTGAAGCGAGTCGGACGGCATCAGGAGCTCGAAGGGTGTGTCGGCGCGCAGCCCCATTGCGGTCGCGAGATTGGAGTGGCTCGTCTTCACCGTGCCGGAATCCGTCTCGAGATCGAGCTGCGCCTGCGCGAGCACCGTCTGCGCCTGGAGCACGTCGGCGATGGTCGCGACACCGCTCGTGTGCCGTGCGTTCGCCGCCTGGAGGCTCGTATCGGCCTCGCCCACCGACGCGAGCTGCGCGCCCAGCACCGAGCGCGCGGAGATGTAGGCGAAGAACGCGCTTTCGGCCTGCAGGATCACCGTCTGCAACACGTTGTTGTAGTTGAGATCGACGACGAGCGTGTTCTCGCGCGCGGCGCCGATCGTTCCGGCACGGCCACCGAAGTCGAGCAGCAGATACGAGAGCGAGACGAGCGGGGCGAACTGCGTGCGCTGGACGAATCCGGTCTGCGTGGTGCTCTGCGAGCGACCGACATTCGCCGTCGCGGAGACCTCGGGGAAGAATGTCCCCTTGGCGGAGCCGTACTCGTAGGCGGCGGTGCGCGCCTGCGTCCAGGCGAGCGCGGTTTGCGGATTGTTGCGGAGCGCGAGGTCGACCACGTCGGCGAGAGCGAGACCGTCCGCGCGCGGCGCGATGTCGGGCGGGAGCGCCTTTCGCACGCTCGTGGAGTCGGGCTCGGGAGCCACGACGCCCTTGGGCGGCGTGTACGGAACTCCAGGAGCGGGAGAGACCGCGCGCGCACCGCCGATCTCCGGCACGGCGTGCGTGCACGCGCCGATTACGAGCACAATCGCCAGCGGCGCGCAGCGGAAAGCGACGCGTCGCCCCGTGTTCATGTCCTCCATTTCGTTGAAAGCCCCGCGGGTTGGATGCCAGTGCGCTCGCATTATCCGAGCCTCTGCCATCCATAACGGTTAGCGGAGCGGTCGCGTTGAGCTTCTCGCCGCGCGGAACCGTGGTTGGAGCGAGCGCCGCCGCGAAGATTCCTTCGCGGATGTCCTACGGCGCCGGAGCTGCCGCGCCCGAACCCACGCGCGCCCCCGCAAGCGTCGCAATGGCGCCGAGTGTCGTCTGCGCCGCGTTGAGCCCCAGGCGGAAGTCGTTGTCGGTGTAGAAGGAGAAGACGTCGGTGGGCTGATGCCACTGCGGATCCCACCCATCGCCGATCTGCGCACCGCGCTCGTTCTCGCGCATGCTGATCGCCGGGACGACGTCCATGAACGGCGACGAATCCGTGTTCGTCATGTGCCGCCCCACCTGCGCTGGATAGTCGGTGGCGTACTTCTCGTTCGCATCGGCGAACGCCCACGCGAGCCGCTCAGCATCGGCCGCGTACTTCGAGCGCGACTGAAATTCGATGTTGACGTCGGCTTCGGGGCGCTGCTCCTTCGCCATCGTGCCATCGGGCTTCGGCATCCCGTGGTCGAACATCATCATGTCGTGCTGCACCATGCCGAGCCACTTGGGCTCGGGATATTGCCCCGAACCCTGCGGCGACTCGATCCCCTGCAGCGCCTGGCGCTGCGCAACGTACGCCTTCGCGCCGTCGAGCCCCGTCTCCTCGTTGTTCCAGAGCGCGAATCGAATCGTGCGATCGGTGCGCACGTCGGGCGACGAGAAGACGCGCGCGAGCTCCATTACGAGCGCGGTGCCGGAGCCATCATCGTTCGCGGCTTCTCCCCAGCCGATGCCGTCCATGTGTCCGCCGACGATGTACATCTCGTTCGGATGCGTGGTGCCGACCTTCGTGCAGTAGACCTCCTGCCGCTCGCCGGCGACACTCTGCGGCGTGTCGAGCGCGCGAAGCGTCGCGTCGGGCTGGCGCGCGGAGTCGGTATTGACGCCGGTGGGCATCTGCGTGCCGCGATTCCGTCCGCCGCCGATGGCATTTCGCGCGGCGCGCGCGCGCGCGGCGGAGTCCATTGGCGTGCGCACGCGGGGCGGCGGGGGCTGGAAGTCGTACACGATGCGCGCCGTCTTGCACCCGTAGCTCTCGAGTTGCGCCTGGATCCAGTCGACAGCCTGCGCGTTGCGCGCCGTACCCTGTCGTCGGTCGCCGAAGCGCGTGAGCCCCTTGATCGTCGCCTTGTACTTCTCGAGGTCGAGGCGCGAGACGAGCGTCGCTACGTCGGTAACTGGGCTGTCGGCGTAAATGGCGACCGTCTGTGCCACGGCGACGGGCGCGGGAGCCGGCGCGGGCATCGTCGCGTGTGGGGAGCACGCGGTAGCGACGAGGGCGCCGACGGCGAGAGAGCGATTGAGGGAAATGTTCACGGGGCCGGGTTGGTCGAGGATGGACGAATCGTACTGTGTTCTCGGGTACGGCGCGACTGGATATCGCGAGCGCACGAGCGAAGCTTTGGGGAGCCTCCTCCCCGGGCGACAACGAGAATGACGGCCGCTCTTATCGACCTCGACGGCTTCCGTTCGCTTCCCGCGGAGGCGTGGTCCGAAACGAACACCCCCCACGCAAGACTGGAGCAACCGCCATGTCGAGTCTCAAGCCGCTCTTCGAAGGTGCACTAATGATTGCAATGTGCGCCGCCTGCTCACGCTCGCGTGCGACGCAAGATCCAGCGTCGACCGCAGCAGACACCACCTTCGCCGCGATGCAGCAGCGAGGCCGGATGGCGATGGGTGTCGATCAATCGACATCGACGCATCGATTCGACGCGCTCCCGGACGGTGGCAGAATCGAGCTTCAACGCGATACGAACGACTCGCTCGACATCGCCCGGATCCGCGCGCATCTGCATCTCATACAGCGTGCGTTTCAAACCGGTGACTTCTCGACGCCGCAATTCGTACACATGCAAACGATGCCGGGAACGGCGATCATGGCTCAGAAACGCGACGTCATCACCTACACGTACCATGATTTGCCGCGTGGCGGCGAAGTCGTGATGAGCACTGGAGACAGCGTCGCGCTCATGGCCATCCATAGTTTCATGGAGGCGCAGCGCATGGGGCACCACGCGGGTGGTGTGGGCGTCACTCCCTGACTTCAACAGCCGGATCGCGGGGTTCCTGCTTTCATGAGTTCGTCGCCCCGGCGACGATCGACAGTTGACAAATCAATATTCGTTGATGTAACTTCCCTCCATGAATACTCAGACGCTGACATCCGATCCCACTGCCTCCGCCGCGCTCTTTCATGCGCTCTCGGACGTCACCCGCCTGGAGATCATCGAGAAGCTGCGCGGAGGCGAGCGCTGCGTCTGCGAGTTGACCGACGCGCTGGATGCCGCGCAGTCCCGACTCTCCTTTCACCTGCGCGTCCTCAAGGAAGCCGGGCTCGTCACCGATCGGAAGGAAGGCCGCTGGTCGTACTACGCACTCGTCCCCGAGGCGCTCGTCGAGCTCCACGACATCGTCGTCTCGCTGCAATCCTCCGCGAAGCGCCGAGAGCTGCGCGTCACTGGCCGCTGCTGCTGACACACGTTCAAACTGAGTTACCGCGTGTACAACACATCAACCTTTCTTGATTGAACCGAGGTTACCCAAATGACAAACGAATCAGAATTGACTCAGATCGTGCGAGAGAAGTACGGCGATGCCGCCCGCCGCGTTCTCGACACGGTGAAGCAGTCCGACGCGACTGTCGGGGCCTGCTGCACGCCGAAGCCCGGGACCATCAACTCGTGCTGTGGCGGCGCCGCCTTCGATGGGCAAATCGATCCGATCACATCGAACCTGTACATCAACGGTGAGAGCGACCAACTGCCGGAGGCCGCACTCCTCGCCTCCCTCGGCTGCGGTAATCCGACCTTTCTCGCGGAGCTCAAGCCGGGTGAGACGGTGCTCGACCTGGGGTCGGGCGGAGGAATCGACGTGCTCCTCTCCGCCCGTCGCGTGGGTCCGACCGGAAAGGTGTACGGCCTCGACATGACCGACAGCATGCTCGAGCTGGCGCATCGCAATCAGCGCGATGCCGGCGTCGAGAACGTCGAATTCCTCAAAGGAGAGATCGAGGCGATCCCGCTCCCCGATAACTCGGTCGACGTCATCATCAGCAACTGTGTCATCAACCTCTCCGGCGACAAGCGCCGTGTCCTCGCAGAGGCGTTCCGCGTGCTGAAGCCGGGCGGTCGCTTTGCCGTGAGTGACGTGGTCGTGCGCGGTGCCGTGCCCGAAAACATTCGAAAGAGCATGGAGCTCTGGGTGGGCTGCGTGGCCGGCGCGCTCGAGGAGTCCGAGTTCGAGCACATGCTCGCCGACGCGGGATTCATCGACTCCAGCATCGAGCCGACGCGATTCTACTCCGCCGAAGATGCAACGGCCTTTCTGGCGTCGTCGGGCCTCGACACGAACGGGCTCGCGCAGGAAATCGACGGAAAGTTCATGAGCGCGTTCGTTCGTGCGACGAAGCCGAAGTCGAACGACGCACGCGCCGCCACTGGTTGCTGCGGCCCCGATTGCTGCTCGTGACCTCGACGCCCGAGCCACCGAGCGTTCTCTTTCTTTGCACGGGCAACTCGGCACGTAGCCAGATCGCCGAGGCATTGCTCGCTGCACGCGGCAAGGGGATGTTCCGCGTAGGCAGCGCCGGTGTTCGCCCCGCGGCAGTTGTAAATCCATTCGCCGTGGATACGCTGCGGGAGCGCGGCATTGACTGGACCGGCCACGCGCCGAAGACCATCGATGCCATCGCGCACGAGCGCTGGGATCTCGTGATCACCGTGTGTGACAATGTGAAGGAAAGCTGTCCGATCTTTCCTGGCCATCCGGTGTTTGCACACTGGGACATGCCCGATCCGGCGGAAGTCGTTGGAGAGGATTCGAAGAAGCGCGAGGCCTTTCGACTGACCGCTCTCCTTCTGGCGCGCCGAATCGACCTCCTGCTCGCGCTCTCGCTCGAGACGCTACTCCCGGCCACTCCCCGCGTTCACCATGTCGATCCACTTCGCGAAGGCGCCTAAGAAATCGCTGAAGAATTTCCGGCTCTCTTCCTTGATGAAGTTGAAGTCCGCATCGACGAGCTCTCCCGCCTTCGACACGTACGCCTCCGGCTGCGCCATCGCGAGCACGTTTACGTACACCAGCACCTGGCGCAGATGATGATTCGCGCCGAACGCGCCGAGCCCGTAGGGAGTGACGCTCACGACCGCGCCCGGCTTCCCCGTGAAGACGCCGTACCCGCTTGGCCGCGATCCGACGTCCACGGCGTTCTTGAGACACCCCGGCACCGAGCGATTGTATTCCGGCGTCGCAAACAGAACCGCGTCGCAGCGCACGACACGTTCGCGAAAGGTCGTCCACGCCTGCGGCGGTGAATCAGTTTCGAGATCAGCATCGTACATCTGTAAATCACGGATCTCGACGATCTCGAGCGCCATCGATGCAGGCGCGATCTTTTTCATCGCCATCGCCACCTTCCGGGTGAGCGACTCCTTGCGAAGGCTGCCTACCAGGACTACAACGTCACGCGCTTTCCCCATCTCGTCACTCCTGTGAGTTACGGTGCTGCTGAGCCGGTTATCGGCTCGAAACATAAAGAACTAACTAATTACGTGACAACGACTTCGGGCTTCTTGGCCACCACTGGTGTAACAGTTTGATGCAGCCGTTCCCTTTGCAATAATCGGCTCGTCTTACCCTCGATGCCGCATACATCCTCTGCTCTTTCGTAAGGTCGTCACGCGATGAAGCGCACCGATCTTATCCCCGTCCTTCTCCTGATGCCTGTGCTCGCCTTCGTCGGCGTGCAGGCGATGCACATGCGCACGATCACTGCCACGAGTCAGGCAGCATCGCTCGCGCCCGCATCGCGTGCGCACAAACATCGCGGAGCTACGCGGACGACGGAAAGCGCAGCGTCAGTCGTCGACGGCGATGATGCGAACTCGGCAATGGACGCCGACGTCGACACCAGGACGCGCGACGTGCTCGACATTCGCCGCCGCATCCAGCTCGGTGAGAACGGCACGTACATCGGAGAGATCCTCGGCGAGCGCGACTCTGCGCTCGCACGCTGGCCCGAGCGGGTGACGACGCCCGTGCGCGTGTGGGTCGGCAGCGGACCGGCGATCCCGGGGTGGGACCCGTCCTACCCCGAGCGCGTGCGCGACGCATTCGATCAGTGGGCGAATCTCGGCATTCCCGTGAAGTTCACCTACGTTCGCGACTCCACCGACGCCGACGTCCACGTCAGCTGGATCGACCACTTCGACTCGCCGATCAGCGGCAAGACGATCTGGGCGCGCGACGGAAAGTGGTGGATCGTCACCGCGAACATCACGCTCGCGCTGCACCACAACGCCGGCGAGCTGCTCGACGCGAAGGCCGTCCACGCGATCGCGCTCCACGAAGTTGGACACCTGCTCGGCCTCGATCACACGGCCGATACCGCCAACATCATGACGGCGCGCGTGCGCGTGCGTGATCTGAGCCAAGCCGATCGCGCGACGATGAAGCTGCTCTACTCGCTTCCGCCGGGCTCGGTCAAGTAATTCCGCTCCACCCCCACAATTCGTTGTAAGATTTCCGCCATGTCGCTCGATGACGTGGCGAAAGTCGGAGGCGCAGCCTACGACGTTGCGATAGTCGGTGGCGGGCCCGCGGGACTCACGGCCGCGATGTGGCTCGGCCGCTATCTGCATCGCGTCGTCCTCGTCGACTCCGGCGACCCGCGCAACTGGCTAACGCGCGGCGTCAACGGCTACCTCGGCCTCCCGAACGTCACCCCCGCAGCGCTTCGCGGCGCGGGGCGCGACGAGGCGCGACGCCAGGGCGCGGAGCTCATCGACGGCTGCGTCGACAAAATCACCCGATTATCCGCCGGCGACTTCCGCGTCACGCTCGAAAGTGGCGACACGTACGACGCGAAGCGCGTCCTCCTCGCCTTCGGCGTGCGCGACGTTTGGCCGGACATCCCCGGGCTCGAGCACATCTTCGGCGCGACGGCATACCACTGCCCCGACTGCGACGGCCACGAGACGCGCGGGAAGAAGACCGTCGTCATCGGGGTCGGGCGTTGCGCGGTTGGGCTGGCGCTAGCGCTGGCGACGTGGACGCGGGAGCTGGTCGTCTGCACCAACGACGCGGACCCCGAGCTCACGGCACCGCTCCTGGCCCAGCTCGACGCGCTGAATATTCCCGTCATCACCCCGCGCATCACGTGCGCACAGCACACGGACCGCATCCTTCACGCGCTCGAGCTCGAAGACCGGATGATCCTCGACTGCGAGCGGCTCTTCTTCCAAATGGGCCACTACCCCGCCGACGACCTCGCGCAACGACTGGGGTGCGAGCGCAACGGCGAAGGGTGCATCGTGATCGACGAGCACCACCACACGAGCGTGGAGCACGTCTACGCGGCAGGCGATCTGGTGCCCGGAACGCAGATCGCGCTGGCAGCCGCGGCGGGGGGCGCAAAGGCCGCTATCGCGATCCACCACTCGCTTTTAGCCCCCGAATTCGTCATCACGCCCCTGCCCCAAAACATTACATCACTATAGAGTGACGGCATCTCCCGGTCCTCGTCTTGCCAATAGAGGGGATTGCACTATAATGTGCCGGTTCGCAGCGATACGCTGGAACATCCTGCCCGAATTCGCAGTACTTCGCAGTACGTTGATAAAGTGTTCCTGCCGCTCCTCCGGAGCTGCTGGCACCTTCGTTTTTCCCAAGGGGTTTGCTGGTGCTAACCACGTTGATCGCCGCAGTCGCCATGATCGCAGCAGCTAACGGAGGGCTCCCGGTTGCGGCGCCCGCCACCGTCGGCATGTCTGCGAAGCGACTCGAAACGATCGACCGCGTGGTCACCCGTGGCATCAAGGCCGGTGGATTTCCCGGCGCCGCCGTCGTCGTTGGCCGCAAGGGCAGCGCCGTCTGGGAGAAAGGCTTCGGCCGCATCGATTGGGCATCGTCGAGCAGCCGCGTGTCCGCCACCGAGACCATCTACGATCTCGCCTCGCTCACGAAAGTCATCGGCACCACCACCGCCGTCATGATCCTCTACGACGAAGGGCGCATCAAGCTTGACGCGCCCGTCGTTACCTACCTCCCGGAGTTCACGGGTGGGTATAAGGACTCGGTCACCGTTCGCCAGCTGCTCGAGCATCGCTCGGGGCTCCCGGCCGATCGCGACCTCTGGCGCATCGCACACTCTCCCGCGGAAGCGCGGAAGGTGGTGCTCGAAGCGCCGCTCGAGTGCAAGCCCGGCCAGTGCTACATCTACTCCGACCTCGGCGCCATCACCCTCGGCATGATGGTCGAGCGCGTCACGGGTCAGGGGCTCGACGTCTTCCTGCACGAGCGCGTGTTCGCGCCGCTCGGAATGGTCAACACGTTCTTCAAGCCGGCAGACTCGGTAAAATTCCGCGTCGCGCCAACCGAAGTCTCCCCGCCGCGCGGCTATCCGCTGCAGGGCGAGGTACACGACGAGAACGCCTACGCGCTCGGCGGCGTCGCCGGACACGCGGGACTGTTCAGCACGGCGAGTGATCTCTCGATCTTCGCGCAGATGATCCTCGAGGGCGGCGAGTACAAGGGCGTCCGCATCGTGAGCGACTCCGCGGTCAAGCTCTTCACCACGCGCGCGTCCGGCAGTCGCGCGCTTGGTTGGGCGATGGCCGACGGCCAGTGGGGCTCCGGCCGCTTCATGAGCGAAGGCTCGTTCGGCCATGTCGGCTACACGGGCACGTCGCTCTGGATCGACCCTGAGCGCGAGATGTTCGTGATTCTGCTGACGAACCGCGTGCACGCCGCACGGGCCCGCCAGCCGGCCAAGGTGATCGCCGATGTGCGCGCCGATCTCACCGATGCCGCCGCGATCGCGGTGATCGACGATCCGTCGCAGACCATCGCGATGCCGGCGTCCTTCCGCGCGGATGCCGCGAAGGGATGGAACCGCCGCGATCGCGCGCACCACAAGGGCCGCCACGTTCGCAGCACGAGTGCGCGCAGCAAGGCCTCCGCGAGTAAGGCGAAGGCGAAGTCCAAGAGCATGCACGCCACTGCGTCGAAGTCCAAGACGCACAAGAAAAAGGCCGCGTAGCTCCTTCGTTCGCTGAGCCTGCATGGGCGAAGAACCAACGTCGACAAATTGAAAAAACGATCGAACGGATGAGGGCACGGATCTAACGGATCAGGGTCTCGCAGTCATCCGTTCAATCCGTGCTGTTATCCGTTCAATCGCTCTTCCATCGCTGTTGACCTTGACGCTCAACGCTTGTCCGGCGTCCGGCGCCGGGTGAGCTTTCGGGACGAAACAAGGAGTCCCGATGAGTGATCTACCCGCCGCCGTGCCCGAGAGCGTAGCCGGTCCGGCGCCCGCAGCCGAAGTCCCAACATCGTTTGCACCAACGCTCGACGAGGACACGGTCCGCGCCGCGCTGCGCCGCGTAAAGGATCCGGAGCTCAACCTCAACATCGTCGATCTAGGCCTCGTCTACGCGATCGCCGTGGCCGGCCCCAAGGTTTCGATCGACATGAGCCTCACGTCGCCCGGCTGCCCGTCCGGCCCCGAGATTATGACGGCGGCCGAGCAGCAGATCCGTGCGCTGGATGGCGTGGAGGATGTGGCGGTGAATCTCGTGTGGGATCCGATGTGGAGTCCGGAGCGGATCGAGCCGAGGATTCGGGCGTACATGGGGTTCTAGGGAGCGCAACTCCCTCAGCGCTTCGCGCTCGCGTCAGCTAAGCCCGCAGCCATCGGATCGAGCGCGCGCGCAGCGGCGCGCAGCTGCGAGTCGGTGAGCGTCGGGATGCGGAGCGGCAGCGGAAGCTCATCCGCGCCTTCGGAAAATCCGTGGTGTCGCATCCAGTCGAGGAGGCCGACGAGTACCTTCGCGTTCGCGATGCCGTGCGAGGTCTCGTCGCCGAGGTGGAATTGAAAATTCCGGCGAGGGCGAGCCTGGGAAGCGGAGCAAAGGCCATCTCGGAGAGCTTTGCCTGGTACTCGAGATTTTTGGCGCTCGAGTCGGCGACGTGGAGCGTCTTGTCGATGGCGTGACGTCCCTCGTGCGCGAAGATCGAGCTCTCATCCACAGCCTTGCCGTACTCGCGGACGAACGCCCGCTGCAGCGCGGTGCCGGATAGTCCGCTGCGCCGCAGTGAATCGCGCAGCTCCAGCCGCGCGCCGCGGCGCAGCGCCGATTCGACGCTCGGGAAGTATGCGATCGTCGAGTCGCGCGCGCGGCGCACGTCCACGATGCTATCGCGCGTGAAGTCGCTCGCATCACGCGCGATGATTTTCGGGTCGGTGATCGCGTGCCATGCCCGCAGCGGCCCCTCGGCGTAGCCGTCGCGCACTTGGACGATCTCGACATCGGATGCCCATCCGCCATGCGCGGCGCGATTGTCCCACGCCCACGTCTGATAGCCGTCGGAGATCATCCCGTCGATCACGGAGAAGCGCACGTGTGCCGACTTTCCGTATTGCGTCTCCACGCGGTCTTCGTTGGACACACGATGACCGGCGTGGAGATCGAGCACATCGCCGGTGTGGCCGATGTTGGTGATGAGCCCGAATCGACGGTCGAGCTGCGCGCCGAGCGAGTCGAAGGAGTATGCGGGCACGGCGCCGGTCCAGCGGAGCGAGGGCCAGAGTGCGCGACCGGCGGCATCGAGACTCGCGCGCCACGCGGTCGTATCGCCGCGCGCGTGCGCTACGTCGCGGTAGTAGGCGCTGGTCGCACGCTTCGTGTCGCGAAGGAAGCGTGCGTAGGCGATGAGCTCCGCGGTCGATGCGTCGGGGGTGCGAGCGGCGAGTGCGCCGCAGGTCGCGATCAGCGCGGCGGGCTCGAACAACTTCGAATCGACGAGCGCCGCAAGCGCGTGCACCGGCTTGTCCCGCGCCGTGCTCGACTCCATCGCACGCAGCTCCGCCTCGGCGCGCACGAGCGGACCGTTCGGCACGCGGCTGCCAACGAGATAGTACGACCGCCATCCGAGCGCGAGCGCGGGCCAGTCGCCCGCGATCGCGGCGAGGCGAACGAGGCGGTCGGACGACTCGAGATGCTCGGACTCCGCGGTCACGTCCGCGCGGAGAAGCGCGATGGCGACGCGGAGCGTGCTGTCGCTCCGGGCGGAGGGATGCGCGCGCGAGGCATTCGACTCGAAACACGAATGTTCGTACGGATAGGCCGCGGCGTCGGCGAGAGCGACGGCGGCGTCGCGACGCTCTTCGCTCGCGCGCGGGCCATCGTACGTGCCGCGGAGCGCGGCAAAGGCGGCCGCGCGTGCGCCGTCGACGTTACCGGCGTCGAGTCGCGCGCGGCTCATCATCGTGAGCGCCGCAGCGCTGGCGTGGAACGGGGCGAGGTCGCGCATCGCGCGCACGGTGTCGCCGTCGATCTTCCAGTCGATGACGGCGAGGGAGAGCACGGCCTCCGCACGATCGGCGGGGGCGCCGCTGGCGATCACGGCGCTATACGCGCGCTGCGCATCGGGGAAGCGCTGCTGCATGAACGCGGCATTGGCGGAAGCGAGGTCCTGCGCCGCAAGCGGCGTGGCCATCACGGCGGCCATAATTGCCAGCAAAAGAATTGGATGCCGGCGCTGCGACCGATTGGCGCTGGTCCGTTTCACCGGATCATGACACTCATTATGGCACCGCCGCGTAGGTTGGATGAAGCGCATACTCTCATGCTACCGCGCCGCGGGCGACGATGCTTGAACGTTTGGACACGAGAGGGGAATTGAACGAATCGCACAGCTCCATCGCAAAATCTGCCCGTCGCCACACGTCGCTCGGCGCTGACGAATATTTCGGCGTGTCGGCGGAAGCGCGGATCGCGGGCACCGTCACGCTGACGCTGTCGGACTACAAGCCGGGCTTCACCGTGCCGTCACACGCGCATGCGCGGCCGTATTTCTGTTACGTGTCCGCGGGCGACTTTCGCGAGCACGGCGTCGGCGGTTCGTACTCCGCCTCGCGCGGGATGCTGCTCTTTCATCCCGCAACGGATACGCACGCCGATGAATTCGGAGAGGTGGGCGGCCGGTGCTTCAACATCGAGGTCGGCGCGGGCGTCGACATCGCGCGCGGTGCGGGCGTGGTGCGTGGGCGCGCCGTGCGGTATGCGGCGGAGCTGCATCGCGAGATGCGCGCATGGGATGCGGCGAGCGAGGTGGTAGTGGAGGGATTGACCGCGGCGTTGGTCGCGCGTGTGGCATTCGATCATGGTCGCGACGTCGATCGCGAACGTGAGCATGCCGCGACGTCGGTACGTCGCGCCCCCGCGGAGTTGGCGCGGACGGCCGAGCGGTTGCGAGATGACCCGTGCAATCCGCCATCGCTGGAGCTGCTGGCGAGCGAGTCGGGGATTGGCGAGATCGCGTTCGCGCGCGCGTTTCGACAGCAGTACGGCGCGGGCGTCGGTGCGTTCGTGCGTGCGGAGCGGGTGAAGCTGGCGAGGCGCGAGTTGGTGGAGTCGAGGAAGACGGTGAGCGCGATCGCGGCGGAGCTGGGCTTCGCGGATCAGGCGCACCTGACGCGCGTGTTTCGCGACGCGACGGGATGGACGCCGGCGGCGTTCAGGCGGGCGATGCTGACGTAGGCGTGATGTATCCGACTACGCCAACGCCTTCAAAAACGCCGACCCCATCACCTCGATCTGCCACTTCCGCAAATCCGGAATCTCCGCGAGCTCCTCGAGCGTCTTCGGCTTCTTTCGCGCGATCATCTCGAGCTTCTCGCGCGCACACAGAAATCCGGGATCGAGTCCGAGCCGCTGCGCTGCCTCTTCCCGCACCGTGCGCAGTGCATTGACCTTCGCGTCGAAGTCCGCGTCGCGATCCCACCGTGGCGCGCGCGGAAATTTCGGGAGCTGATCCTCCGGCACCGCGAGTCCGCGCGTGACCGCAGCGAGCATCTCCGTTCCGCGACGCTCCGCGATACCGCGCGGCACTCCCTTGATCGCGGTGAGCGCCTCCATCGTCCGCGGCGCCTCCTTCGCGACCGCGAACAGCGCCTCGTTCCCCGCCACGCGGAACGTCGCGCGATCGAGCTCCCTCGCGATCCCGTCGCGGAAACGCACGAGCTCCCGGAACAGCGCAAGCTCGCGGCGGCCGAGGTCGCGCGCGCCCTTGATGCGCATGTAACCATTGTCCTCGCCGTCCGGCGCCTCCCAGTGCGTTCCCTCGCTGCGCTCGAACTCCTCCTGCGCCCAGCTCCATCGCCCCGCCGTCTCGAGCTCGCCCGCGAGACGGTCGCGCAGCTCCAGGAGATACATGGTGTCCTGCGACGCGTAGTCGAGCATGTCCTTGGGCAGCGGACGCATCGACCAGTCCGCGCGCTGGTGCTTCTTTTCGAGCTTGAGCCCGAAGCTGCGCTCGAGCAGCGCCGCGAGTCCGAACGCGCGAATGCCGAGCAGCTGCGCGGCGACGCGCGTGTCGAACAGCTTTCGCGTGTTCCAGCCGTAGTCCTGATGCAAGAGACGCAGGTCGTAGTCGGCGTCGTGGAAGACCTTCTCGATCTTGTCGCTCTCGAGGATGCGGCCGAGCGCGGCGGGCTTGCCGATGGCGAGCGGATCGAGCACGGAGGTGAGCTCTCGCGTGCTCAACTGCAGCAGGTAGATTCGATCGACGAAGCGATGGAAGCTCGCGCCTTCCGTGTCCACGGCAACGGTGCCGCTCTGCTCCAGGGCGCCCAGGAATTTATCGGCAGCTGGGACGGTATCGATATACGACGGTTCGTGCACGGTCAGCCCTGCTACCACGTCTGGTTCCTCGCTCTACGAAGTCAGTTGTCGTAAGCTCTCATCGTGTGTCACCGAACGCGAGGGGTTGCGCGGCTCTCAGCGCAGCTCGCCGCTCGTTCCGGAAGCACCCGGCCTCTCCTTTGCGTTGACCAGCGCCCATGACCCCACCGAGAGACACGAAACGGAAGCCGACGACGCACAACAGTCCGTCGGGAGCGAGCTGGCGCAGCGCGGACATCCTCCGCGCTGCCTCGATCGTCGCCGGCCTGTTCATCATCCTGAAGCTGCTCTGGTTCGCGAACCAGATCGTCATCGTGGCCTTCCTCGGCACCCTCTTCGGCATCGCGGTCGCCGCGGGCGTCGACCGGCTGGCGCGCTACAAGGTGAATCGCGGGCTTGGCGCCGCCATCGTCGTCATCTCCTTTCTCGCGATCCTCTACACACTCGGCTCCTTCGTCGCACCGACGATCGCCGACCAGGGCAGGCAGCTGCGCGAGCAGCTCCCGAACGCCGTCGAGCGCGCCGAGAAGTGGCTGAGGACCGAGCACCCGGCGATGATGTCGTCGCTCATGGGATCGGACAGCACGCAGGGAGCGGCCCCGGCGGATTCGACGGCCGCGCCATCGAAGGCTACCGATACGAAGGGTGCAACCGGCGCCACGGGCGGAGTGAAGACGGGAGCGCAGGACACGACCGCAACAGCCAGAGCGACCGTCTCCGATACCACGAAGCAGGGGCACGATGCCGGACCATCGTCGTCGCTGCGCGCGAACATCGAAAGACGCGTCTTCGGTGCAGCGCACTACCTCTTTCCGTTCCTGACATCGACCGTCGAGATGCTCGCTGGGCTGCTGCTCATCCTGATGATGTCGCTCTACATCGGAGCGGATCCCGACACATATCGCAACGGGATCCTGCATCTTTTTCCGAAGCGCAAGCGAAAGCGGATCGCTGAGGTATTGAGCGCTATGGCGTCTATGCTGCGCAAGTGGCTGGCGACGCAGCTCATCGCGATGCTCGTGATCGGCGTCGTCTCCACTATCGCGCTGCTGCTGCTGGGAGTAAAGGCTGCGTTCGCACTTGGCATCATCGCGGGGCTGCTGGAGTTCGTGCCGACGATCGGTCCGGTGCTGAGCGCGGTGCCGGCGATCGCGATGGGCTTCCTCGACTCACCGGAGAAGGCGCTCTACGTCGGTCTCGCGTATCTCGTGATTCAGCAGCTCGAGGGTCATCTGCTGATCCCGTTGCTGATGAAGGGCGGGATGAATCTGCCGCCGGTGCTCACGATCGTGACGCAGGGGCTGATGGCGCTGCTCTTCGGATTCCTGGGACTGATGATCGCCGTGCCGTTGCTCGCGGCGGTGATGGTGCCGATCAAGATGTTGTACGTCGAGGATGCGCTGGGGGATGATATCGGGGTAGACGATGATGGCGACGATGGGCCGATGCGCGACGGCTAGCTGATCACCATTCGCGTGATCCCCGTCGGCCCGAGATCGAACAGAAAGATTCCGTCGCCGTTGTAGCCCTTCCCCGTCACGGCGACGGTGACGCGCACCTGCGCGGCGGTGCGATGCACGTGCGTGACGCGCAGATGATTCTGCGTCCCGATGTTCTCCTCCGCGTTCCACTTCGCGATCTCGGACTTGCCGGTGAAGGTCCGCCCCCAGTCGACGAGCACCGCGTCGTCCGCGAACGCGGTGAGGAACGCGGCGCTGTCGCCGCGATTGGTGGCGTCGATCATGGTCCTGATCGGCGGGTCGAGCTCGGGCTCGTCGTGTTTGATCTTCATGGTCTCCAATAATGGCGCGAGCTCCGCGCCTCCGCGATCTTGCCGCAGGTGAGCACCCTCCCACTCCTCCTCCGCTTCCCCGCCCTCGCGCGCATCTCGCGCATCGCGCTCGGCGACTTCCCAACGCCCGTTCAGCGCGTCGAGCTCGCTGATCACACACTTGCGGGCGAGCTCTGGATCAAGCGCGACGATCTCACCGCCTCGCCCCTCGGCGGCAACAAGGTCCGCGCGCTCGAATTTCTCCTTGGCGGGCTCGCGCCCGGCGATCACGTCCTCACCGCCGGAGGCGAAGGGTCGACGCACGTGCTCACGACCGCTACCTACGTCCGCGCGCTCGGCGGCACCACGCGCGCGGTGCGCTGGAAGCACGAAATGAATCCCTCCGCGCTCGACGTCGCCGAGCGAGCGCGAGCGGTCTGCGAGCGCATCGACACCGCGGGCGGCCCGATGCTCGGGCTCGTCCGCGCGAATCTCGCTCGTCGCCCCAACACGCGCTGGATCCCGCCCGGTGGCACGTCGCCGCTCGGGATGCTCGGCCACGTCAACGCAGCGCTCGAGCTCGCGGAGCAGATCGCGCGCGGCGAGCTCCCGATGCCCGCCCGCGTCGTGCTCCCCGTTGGCAGTGGTGGCACCGCCGCGGGACTCGCGCTCGGCTTCGCGATCGCGGGGCTCGACATCGCGGTGATCGGCGCTCGCGTTGCGCCGCGCATCGCGGCGGGCCGGCGGCGCGTGCTCTTGCTCGCTGATATCGAGCGGCGCTATCTGTTGGGACTCACCGGCGAGCGGATTTCCGCCATCAATCCGGCGAGCGTGACGGTGATCCATTCCGTCTACGCGGGCGCCTACGGTCGTGCGCTCCGCGGGGCAGAGGCGTCGACGGCGCTGTTGGCGCGGGCAACCGGGGTGCGCCTCGACGGCACCTACAGCGCCAAGGCCTTCTCCGCCGCGCATGCGCTCGCTCGAAGCGCGCGGGGAACCACGCTCTTCTGGCTGACATTCGACGGTCGCACCCCGTAGCTGCACGCTGCAGGCGACCTACCGTAAATCGTGGCATAGTATTGTTTTATACCTTAGACCTTGCAACCGCATTACATTGGTAAACAGGCGTTGTTTTTGCTTGGGCCGCCCATAGTTTCCTCGCTTCACCGCGTCCCGCCACCACGGGATGGTGCTCGCTATCCACTAGCTGGAGCTCGATTGAGATTCGACTTCATCTTGCGCGAACCGCGCTTCGTATCCGTTGAGTAGCAAGACCGCCGCTGACGCTCGCAGCGCGATCATCCTCGTGGTCGAGCGCGATCCGCACATCCGCGCGCTCGAGGCCTTCTTCCTCAACGAAGCAGGTTTCGGCGTGGAGTTTGCCGCTGATGGTGTCGCCGCGCTCGAGATGGCGCGCACGATGAAGCCGGACATCATCATCACCGAGGTCCTTGTGCCGAAGCTGGACGGGTTGGCGCTCTGTCGAGCTATACGAAACGAGACGGAGCTGAAGGACACGGTCATCCTCGTCTTCAGCATCCTCGCGGCCGCCACACGCGCGCGCGAGGCCGGCGCCGATGCGTTCCTCATGAAGCCGCTCGCAGAGCAGCGCCTCGTCCAGACGGTGCGCGACCTCCTGGCCGCGCACGGCGCACAGCCGGCGGCGAGCATTTCGTGAGCGCGCCCGATTCCGACACCACCTCTTCCTTCTCGCGCATCAGCACCGGCAACCCACAGACCGACACCGTACTCGGCGGAGGCTTTCCATCGAACTCCATCAACATCGTGATGGGGTTGCCCGGCACCGGCAAGACGGTGTTCGCCGAGCAGATGCTCTTTCGCAACGCGTCGCCCGGCAGGCCGATCGTGTACGTCAGCACACTCTCCGAGCCGATGTCGAAGATGGTGAGCTACGTGCAGCGCTTCTCGTACTTCGATGCCGACAAGCTCGGCACCCAGATCCAATATGAAGACATCGGCCCGATGCTCTCGAGCGACGGCCTCGAGTCGCTCGTCCCTTGGCTCACGGAGCTGATCAAGCGCTCGTCGCCGAAGATCATCGTCATCGACTCTTTTCGCGCGCTGCACGATCTCGCGACCTCGGTCCCCGAGACGCGCCGCATGATCTCCGAGCTCGCCGGCCTCCTCTCGGTGTACGACACCACCGTCTTTCTCCTCGGTGAGTACACATCGGACGACATCCAGCGTTACCCCGAGTTCGCCGTCAGCGATTCTATCATCCAGCTCGCGCGCCAGCCGCTCGGCACGCGCGATGAGCGCTATCTACGCGTGATCAAGCTGCGCGGCTCGTCGTATAGCGAAGGGCAGCACGCGTTCAGGATAACCGAAGACGGCATCCAGGTCTTCCCGCGCCTCGTCTCTCCGCGCGTCGCCGCGACGTATACGCCCCGCGCCGACCGCACGTCCACGGGCGTCGCCGGTCTCGACGCGATGCTCGACGGCGGAGTGTGGGAGGGCTCGACGACGCTCCTCGTTGGCCCCACCGGGTCTGGAAAAACAACGGTCGCGATGCACTTCGCGCTCGAGGGCGTCGCGCTCAAGCAGCCAACGCTCTACGTGAATTTCCAGGAGAATCCCTCGCAGCTCGCGCGATCGTTCGCGAATCTCGGCGCGGACCAAAAGGCGATGCGCGAGGCCGGCATCGAGTTTCTCTACGTTTCACCCGTCGAGCTGCAGATCGACAGCATCATCGTCCACATCTTCGAGCGCATTCGAACCGGCACGATCCGACGCGTCGTCGTCGATGCCGTTGGCGATCTCGCGAGCGCCGCGAGCGACCCGCAACGGCTGCACGACTATCTCTACTCACTCGTGCAGCACTTCGCGGTGAACGGCGTCACGAGCCTGCTCACCTTCGAGTCGGGGATCTCCTCTTTCGGCGACGCGAATGCACAGGAGCGCTTCAGTTACATGTCGGATAATGTGCTCTCGATCGCGCTCGGCGGCGAAGAGCGCACGCGCCGCACCATCCGCGTGGTCAAGACGCGCAACAGCGCGCACGACCCCGTGGTGCGGCAGCTCGACATCACCTCGCTCGGGGCGAAGATCTCGTGACGCAGCCGCACGCCGAGAGCACGCGCGATGTGCGCGCGCGGCGCCTCACCGAAGTCAGTCGCGCCTTCACGTACGCGTCGTCGCTCAAGGACATCCTCCATCTCGCGACGGATCAGGCGGCCGAGATGCTCGGCGCGCAGAAGGCGATCCTGATGCTGACGGACGATGAGGGGCTCCTTCGCGTGCGTGCGGCGTACGGCGTGAGCGAGGACGTGGTCGAGCGCTTCCGCGAATCGTTCGACGAGTCGCTCATCACACGTCTCATTGGGCTGCTCGGCGCGGGGTCGCCCGAGGGATTCATCGGCGTACCGCTAGTCGTCGGCGGCAAGGTGACGGGACTGCTCGCCGTCGTTCGCCCGAAGCGCGCCGACGGTGAGGCGGACGATCTCAATGGCTTCGCCGATGACGAATGGTTGCTCTCCGCGCTCGCCGACCAGACGGCGGCGCCGGTCGAGAATGCGCAGCTGAGCGAGGCGCTCGGCCGCTCGCAGCTGCTCGTCGAAAATGCACGGCTGTACGAGGCGGAGAAGGCGGCGAGGAAGGACGCCGAGGCGGCGAGGATCGAGGCGGAGAACGCGAATCGGGCGAAAAGCGAGTTCCTCGCGAACATGAGTCACGAGCTGCGCACGCCGCTGAACGCGATCGCGGGATATGTGGAGCTGCTCGACATGGAGATCCGCGGGCCGATCACTCCCGCGCAGCGTGAGGATCTCGCGCGCATCAGGGTGAGCCAGAAGCTGCTGCTCCGACTCGTGAACGACGTGTTGAATTTCGCGAAGCTCGAGAGCGGCCACGTCGACGTGAAGGTGAAGGAGGTCGACGTGAGCAAGGCGCTCGCGGCGATCGAGCCGCTGGTGCTGCCGCAGCTGATGGCGAAGGGGCTGCACTTCGACACCGATTCTTGCTCCGACGAACTGCGCGCGACTGCGGATCCGGAAAAGCTCGAGCAGATTCTGCTCAACCTGTTGTCGAACGCGATCAAGTTTACGCCGGCGGATGGCGCTATTGCGATGTCGTGCGAATCGACGGAGCTGACAGTGACGATCTCGGTTGCCGACACCGGGCGCGGGATTCCGCACGAGAAGCAGGACGGGATTTTCGAGCCGTTCGTGCGCGTGGACGAGGGCTTTACGCGGAAGACCGAGGGGACCGGGCTCGGCCTCGCGATCAGCCGCAACCTGGCGCGCGCGATGGGCGGCGAGCTTTCGGTCAAGAGCACGCCGGGCGACGGCGCGACCTTCACGTTGACGCTCAGACGCACCGCGTAACTACCGCTACATGCCCTTGCGCTTTGCGCACGCCGGCAAAATTGGGAACGCGGCTCCGGGCGTCTATCTTTCGTGCTTCCCTACCCCGTCCGGAGCACGATGGTCGCCGCGTCCCCCACGATTTCCACCGCCGAGCTCGCGCACATTGCGCGAACGCTGCGCCTGCACGTCGTCAAGATGATCGCAGCCGCGAACAGCGGACATCCCGGCGGATCGCTCTCCGCCGTCGACATTATCACGGCGCTGTATTTCGGTCGCGTGCTCAAGCACGATCCGAAAAATCCCGACTGGCCCGATCGCGACAGGTTCATCCTGTCGAAGGGACATGGAGTGCCGGCGCTGTACGCGGCGCTCGCGGAGGCCGGATATTTTCCGGTGAGCGAGCTGATGACGCTGCGACAGGTGAACTCGCGAATGCAGGGCCATCCCGTGCAGGGATTGACGCCGGGGATCGAGGCGAGCACGGGCTCGCTCGGCCAGGGGCTGTCGGTGGGCGTCGGTCATGCGCTGGCGGCGCGGCTGGATGGAAAGGCGTTTCGTACTTACGTGTTGCTCGGCGACGGCGAGTGTCAGGAAGGGCAAGTATGGGAGGCGGCGATGACCGCGGGAAACTACGAGCTCGGCTCGCTCACCGCGATCGTGGACTCGAACAGATATCAGCTCGACGGCGCGGTGGAGGACATCAACTCGCTGACGCCGATCGATGCGAAGTTCGAGGCGTTTGGGTGGCGCGTGATGCAGGTGGATGGACACGACGTGGGCGCCGTGCGTGTCGCGCTGCATCAGGCGCGCGAGTCGCACGACGTGCCCGTGTGCATCATCGCGCACACCGTGAAGGGAAAGGGTGTGAAGTACATGGAGAACAACAATGACTTCCACGGCAAATCGCCAAGCGCGGACCAGCTGCAGGTCGCGCTCTCGCAGCTTACGGACTGATCGATGACGACGACGCAACCGCTCGTGCTCGGCCGCGCCACGCGCGAGGCGTATGGTGAGGCGCTGCTCGAGGTGGGCACCGAGAACAAGAACATCATCGTCATCGACGCGGATCTCGCGAAGTCGACGTTCAGCTGGACGTTCGGGAAGGTGTTTCC
>JALYSW010000115.1 GCA_030854615.1 Gemmatimonadota bacterium | reverse complement strand
CCTTTCGTCGGGTGCCCGTCACGCGCCACCACGTGGTACGTCACTATATAAGTACCCGGCGTCGTCACGGGCGCAGAGAAGTCGACCGATGCCGTCGCGGCGGCCGATCCTTCGTGGCGAAGCCCGCCAGTCTTCACCGTGTCGCCGCCCACGCGCACGACCTTCACCCGGCTGAGCGCCAGCTCGAGGGGCTCCGAGAACCAGAGCTTCACCGCCGTCGGCATCGTCGCAACCGTGTCGTTCACCGCCGGCTCGGCGCGCTCCAGATGAGCGTGGAAACGCGTCGCAACGGGCGCGGGCGCAGGAGCAAAGGCAGTGAGGCCAGCGAAAATCAACGCGGCGCAGCACGTCGTACCGAGGGCAGAGAGGCGCATGTGCGAAGGCAAAATGGTGGATGTCGTGTAGTTCTACCAATTCAACCGCTGGAGGTGCCGTTGCAGTTCCCGCGTCGGCGCGCCGATCGAACGTGCGCCGTCATACCGATCGCTCGCTGGAGTTAGGATTCGCACTCCCAGCCCGTCGCGCGCCACACTTATTCCCGTCCCGCCACTCCGTGCCGATTTCGTGATCGAGGTCGAGAAGCTCACCAAAAGCTACGGCTCGTTCGAAGCCGTGCGCGGGATGTCGTTTACCGTCGCGCCGGGCGAAGTGCTCGGCCTCGTCGGCCCGAATGGCGCCGGCAAGACGACGACGCTGCGGAGCATCGCGGGGATCATCGTCCCCACCAGTGGCACCGTGCGCGTCGGCGGCTTCGACATGGCCACGGCGCCCGAGCGCGCCAAGGCGCTCCTCGCCTTCATCCCCGACGAGCCGCAGCTCTTCGAGCATCTCACGGTCGAAGAGCATCTGCGCTTCATCGGGCGACTCTACGGCGTAGCCGACGCGCCCGAGCGCATCGAGCCGCTGCTCGTCGAAATGGAGCTGCTCGAGAAGCGCGGCGTTCTCCCCACCGCACTCTCGCGTGGCATGCGGCAGAAGCTCGCCATCGCGTGCGGGCTGCTCCACGCCCCATCCGCTCTCCTGCTCGACGAGCCGCTCACGGGGCTCGACCCCGCCGGCATGCGGCGCATGAAGTCCACGATCGCCGCACGCGCGCGCGCCGGCGCCGCCGTGGTCCTCAGCTCGCATCTACTGCATCTCGTGCAGGAGCTCTGCACCCGCCTCCTCGTCATGCAGCGTGGCCGCGTCATCGCGCTCGGCACACTCACCGAAATAGTAGCGGAACGCCCCGATCTCGCCGGGCTCGCGCTCGAGGATGTTTTTCTCGCGCTCATCGACGAAGGAGAGCGCTCCGCGTCGTCGCGCGAGCCGGCGTGAACGACGCCCTTCGCTACCTCCTCTGGCACAGCGCGCGAAACCGCCTGCGCGGCCAACTCTCGCGTCTCAAGCGGCCGCGCTACCTCCTCGCCCTGCTCGCGGGCGCGGTCTACTTCGGCGCACTCCTCTTCAACTCGCGGATGCCCAGCCCGCTCGCCGGATCCACCTCGAGCGAGCTCGGACAGCTCATCTACACCGCGATCATCTTCGTCACCATCGCAAGCGGATGGGTATTCGGCAGTGACCGCCCCGCCCTCGTCTTCTCCGAGGCCGAGGTGCAGCTCCTCTTTCCTGCACCGCTCTCGCGCTCGGCCCTCGTGCGCTACAAGGTGGCGCAGGCGCAGATCATCGTCCTCTTCAGCGTCGTGATCTGGGTCATCCTCCTCCGCGGCGGAGGAACGACGCTGCCATTCTGGATGCGCGCGATCTCGCTCTGGATCATCCTGTCGACGATGTATCTGCATCGCGTGGGCGCCTCGCTCGTGCGCACGAGCGCCGTGTCGCACGGCTCGCGCGGCATGCGCAACAACGCCATCCCGATCGCGATCGTCTCGGCGACGGTCATCGTCGTCGGCTGGACGATCGTGCGCGCGATCCCCACCGTGCGCTCCGCGATGCTCATCGGCGAAGGCAGTGCTGCACTCGCGCGGCTCTCCGCGAGTCAGCCGCTGGCTGCGATTCTCTTTCCCTTTCACCTTCTCGTCGCTCCCCTCTTCGCCGACAGCGCGAAGCACTGGCTCCTCGCGATCCTTCCCGCGTTCGCGCTGATGGCGGCACACTACCCGTGGGTCACGCACACCGATGCCGCATTCGAGGAGGCAGTGGCCGACGCTGCCGCAAAGCGCGCGCGTACGGCTGCCTCCACACGCAATGCACGACGGCGCCCCACCGCCCTGGCCGAGGGGGCGGTGCCGCGTCCGTGGTTCGCGCTTGCGCCGGTCGGGCATCCGGCGGTGGCAATCATCTGGAAGAACGTGCTCGCCTACACACGCGCGCTCCGGCTCACGACACTGGTGATTCTCGTCTGCGGCGTCGCGATCATTGGCACGGCGGTCTATTCGGAAGTCGGCGATCTGAGCGAGCTCGCATCGATCGGGGAAATCCTCTGCGCGATTCCGATCGTCATGCTCGTCATCCTCGGGCCTGGCTTCGTGCGTGCGGACCTTCGGCAGGATCTGCTGCAGCTCGATCAGCTGCGCAGCTACCCGCTGAAGGGATCGATGATCGTCGCGGCGGAGATCGCGAGCACGGCGGCGATTCTCACCGCGATGCAGTACCTGCTTCTGGTCCTCGCGATCTTCCTCTCGTCGTTCGACCGACACGCTCCCGTGCCGATCGCACCCGCCGCGCTGATCGCGCTCGTGGTGCTCCCCACGCTCAACGCGATCTCGCTCACCGTCGCGAACGGCGCCGCGCTCCTCTTCCCGGGGTGGGTGCGTTTGGGCGACGGCCGCGCGGCCGGAATCGAGGCGATGGGGCAAAACGTGCTCGCGATCTTCGTGTCGCTCATCATCTCGCTCCTCGCGCTGCTGCTTCCACTCACTGTCACGACGCTCATCGCCGGCGCCATCGGCGCGCTGACCTCGCGTGGCGTCGACGCGTGGGCGTTCGTGCCGGCGGCACCGGTGGGCGCGCTCATCGCCTTCGGTGAGCTGTGGCTGGTCATCCGGTGGCTGGGACGCGTGTTCGCACGCACGGATCTCGCGCAGATCGAGCCGCCGGGGTGACTGCGCGACACGTGTGTCGCGCGCGCGGGCGTCCGATGGCAAGATTCAGGGAGGCGGCGCTCGGCACGATCTCCATCCGGTGGCGCAGCTACAACGTCGATCGAGGTTACACGAACAGTGGCAATATCAATTGTACGCATCATCATGTACGTGCAGGAGCTTCCAAAGGTCACCCGCTTCTACGAGCGCTACTTCGGCATGAAGGCGCTGCCGTCCGATGAGAAGGGGTGGGTGGAGCTCGTCAGCGAAGGCGGCTGCTGTGTTCTCGCGCTCCACCAGGCGAGCCGCGCGCAGAAGAGCGGCGCTGCGATGAAGATCGTCTTCGGCGTTCCCGATGTGCCGGCCTTCGTGCTCGCGTGCGAAAAGGACGGGCTGAAATTCGGACCCGTCCACGATGTCGACGGTCTCCACTTCGCCAACGTGAAGGATCCGGCCGGGAACTCGGTACAGATATCGAATCGCGTAACCCCGCAGGGCTAATGGCGGCCGCGCTCGATACGGTGCTCATCGTCGATGATGAACCGAAGATCCGGGCGCTCCTCCGCGATGCACTCGTCGCGGATGGCGTGGCCGTCGTCGAGGCATCGACCGGCGCCGAGGGAATCGGCGCCGCGCTCGAGAGCAGGCCACAGCTGATCGTGCTCGATCTCGGACTCCCGGACCTGGACGGCGTCGACGTCTGCCGCGCCATCCGCGAATGGTCGAGCGCGCCGATTCTCGTCGTCTCCGCGCGGCACTCCGAGGAGGAGAAGACCAAGCTGCTCGACGCTGGCGCCGACGACTACGTCACGAAGCCCTTCGGCGTCCCGGAGCTGCGCGCGCGCATCCGTGCGCAGCTCCGTCGCGCGCACATGCGCCCCGTGCCCGGCGGCGACGTCCCCATTCGCGTCGACGATCTGGAAATCGATCTCGCGCGCAAGATCGTGCGCCGCGGAGGCACCGCGGTGCATCTCACCCCCACCGAGTGGGAGCTGCTGCACGAGCTCGTGAGCCACGACGGCCGCACGCTCACGCATCGGCAGCTCTTCCACAAGGTATGGGGGCAGTCGTACGGCGATCCGCAGGGCTATCTCCGCGTGTACATCGCGCATCTGCGCCGCAAGCTCGAGGCGGACCCGTATCATCCGCGGCTGCTGCTCACCGATGCCGGCGTCGGCTATCGCTTCGACAGCGAGCCCGCCGGAGCGTGATGCTCACCTTACACACCATGATCGGGATGATCGCGGCGGCCGGATTGATCGGCGTCGCAAGCTGGATCGGCAAGCGGTGGGGCGTCGGCGCCGGCGGATGGTTCGTCGCGCTGCCGCTGCTCTCGGGCCCGGTGATGCTCACCTACGCGCTCGAGCGCGGCGCTGCGTTCACCTCGCAGGCCTGCCTCGGCGCACTGCTCGCGACGATCTCGCTCTCGGCCTTCGCGCTCGCCTACGCGTGGACCGCGCGGCGTGCCTCGTGGCTGCCGTGCTGTATCCTCGCCTGCGCCGCATTCCTCGCCTGCACGTGGGCGTTGCAACACTTTCACGCTCCACAAATCGGCTGGACCTTCCTGCTCGCCTGCGCGGTACTCGGAGCTTCGTTGCGCGTCATGCCACTCGCCGCGGCAAGCGTCTCCGGACAGCGCTCCCCCGCGTGGGACATCCCGCTGCGCATGCTGCTCGCCGCAACGCTCGTATGGGTGCTCGCCACTCTTTCCGGTTTGGTCGGCCCGCGCCTGAGTGGACTCATCACGCCATTCCCGATTGCGTCGATGATCCTCGCTTCCTTCACGCATCACAGTGACGGCGCAGCGTCGGCGAGCACGTTCCTGCGCGGACTGCTGACCGGACTCTTCTCGTACTCGGTGTTCGTGCTCGTCGTCGGCATCGCGATCGGCTCGTGGTCAATCGCGTCGACTTTCGTCGTTGCCACAGTCGCCACGCTCGCCTTTCACGCCGGAGTCTGGCACTTCGTGAAGCATCCTGCGCTCGCACCGTCGATGGCACTGTGAGCCGCACGAGACGATTCGCCTGGGCTGGGTGGCTCGCGGCGCTCGCGCTGTCGACGCTCGCGATGTATCTGCTGCGGTCCGAGCTCGACAAGGCGCACGTTGCACTTCTCTATCTCGTACTCGTGCTCGGCGGCAGCGCCACGGGCGGGCGCGCCGTTGGGCTGACGCTCGCGGCAATCGCCTTCATCGCATTCGACACGATCTTCCTGCTGCCATATGGCACGCTCGCCATCCGCAATCCGCTCGACTGGCTCGTGCTGCTCTCCTTCCTCGTTACGAGTCTCGTGGCGACGCAGCTGCTCAACACCGCGCAGGAGCGCACGGCCGCCGCGCAACGGCGCGCGAGCGAGATCGAGCGCCTTTCGATCCTCGGCGCAGAGACGCTGAACGCGGGTGTGGCGACGGAGGCGCTCGACGCGATCGCGGAGGTCATCCGGGCGACGCTCGCCGTCGAGCGCTGCGAGATTCTCGCGCACTACGCGGGCTCGGGATCGGAGCCCATGACGCTGCTCGCGCGCGCAGGCGCCGCGCCGGCCGACGGCGCGAGTGGTGATCTCGCCGCCGACGGACTTACCGCGTGGGTGGCCGAGCGTGGACTTCCGGCTGTGATGCGCGGCGATCACACTTCGCAGGTTGGGACGACCGGATGGGAAGCGGATGGCGATCCGTGGCTGTCACAGGGCGACGTCCGCGTGCTGCTCGTCCCGTTGCTCGCGCGCGCGCGCGTAGTCGGCGTACTCCGCATCGTGCATCACGAGCAGATCGAGCTGCGCGCCGACCAGCGGGAATTTCTGCGCGCGCTCTCCTACTACGCCGCGCTGGGCGTCGAGCGCATCCGGCTCGTGGCGGCGGCCGAGCGCGCGGAGGCGTTCCGTCAGGCGGATGCGCTCAAGTCGGCGCTCATTGCGACCGTGTCGCACGACCTTCGCACGCCGTTGACGACGATCAACGCGCTCGCCCACCGGCTCGCGCTCGGCGGCGATGCGGACGCGCGATCGATCGAGGAGGAGGCCGACCGGCTGTCGCGCTTCGTCGGCGACCTGCTCGACCTGTCGCGCATCGCGGCGAACGCGATGCCCGTGCGCGTGGAGCTCAATGCGGCGGAGGAGCTCGTGGCCGCCGCGCGCCAGCGGCTGGGCGGCGCGCTCAAGCATCGCGAGCTGCGCGTGCTCGTCGGTAAGGGTGCGCCACTGCTGCTCGGGCATTTCGATCTCGTGCAGTCGGTGCGCGTGCTCGTGAATCTCATCGAGAACGCGCTCAAGTATTCGCCCGGCTGCGTCATCGAGCTCGCCGTGGCGCGGCAGGGCGATCGGCTCGTGTTGGAGGTGCGCGACCGCGGACCGGGGATCCCGCGCGGCGAGGAGACACTCATCTACGAGCCGTTCTACCGTCCCGCCGGCACACGCCCCGATGCAGGGGGCGCAGGACTCGGCCTCGCGATCGCGCGCGGCCTCGCCGAGGCACAGGGCGGAGCGTTGCGCTACACGCCCCGCGAGGGAGGTGGGAGTATTTTCACCTTCGAGCTCCCCGCTGCGAACGCTCCGTCGCTGAGCTGATCGCACGTACAAGGCCTCAACTCCGCGCGGCGGTCTTTACGACTTTTTCATCCTCACCAGCGCGAATTTTCACGCCGCGTTAATGCCATAGACGATACCCTCCTCCCGTGCCCCGCTCGCAGGGGCTTCCCGAAGGAGGGTTCTTCATGTACGACCTGCTCTACGTCCTCGGCACCATCGTCTTCTTCGTGCTGATGCTCGCGTACATCGCGGGCTGCGCATCGCTCGGCGCTGTTGATGACGCGCCCGCGGATGACGTATGACCATCGAATCCATGATAGCCGCCATCATCGCGGCCTGCGTGCTCGTGTACCTCGTGTACTCGCTGCTGCGTCCGGAACGCTTCTGAGATGACAGCCAATGGCTGGCTTCAGATCGCGCTCTTCTCCGCGCTCGTGCTCGCGCTGACGAAGCCGCTCGGGATCTACATCCTGCGCGTCTTCGACGGGTCGATGCACTGGCTGCGTCCCATCGAGCGCGCGCTCTACAGGGCGAGCGGCGTCGATGCGAGCGAGGATCAGCACTGGACTCGCTACGCCGCGAGCCTGATGATCTTCAGCCTCGTCTCGATGCTGCTGACGTATCTCGCGCTGCGGCTGCAGCATCTCCTCCCGCTCAACCCACAGGGGCTTGCGGCGGTCACCGACCGTCAGGCGTTCGAGACCGCGGCATCGTTCACGACGAACACCAACTGGCAGTCGTACGCCGGCGAGTCGACGATGTCGTACTTCTCGCAGATGACGCAGCTCGCCTTCCACAACTTCGTGTCGGCGGCGGTCGGCCTCTGTGGCGCGATGGCGCTCGCGCGCGGAATCGCGCACCGCTCCGCCGGAAAGCTCGGCAACTTTTGGGTGGATCTCGTACGCGGAACGCTCTACCTCCTCATCCCGCTCTCGACGGTCATGGCGCTCGCGCTCGTGCATCAGGGCGCGATTCAGAACTTCAGCGCATACCTCACCGCGACGACGCTCGAGGGCGCAAAGCAGGTGATCGCGATGGGTCCCGTTGCGAGCCAGGAAGCGATCAAGCAGCTCGGCACGAATGGCGGCGGCTTCTTCAACGCCAACTCCGCGCACCCGTTCGAGAATCCGACGCCGCTCTCGAATCTCTGGCAGATGGTCGCGATCTTCGCGATCCCCGCCGGCCTCACGTACACCTTCGGCCGGATGGTGGAGAACCCGAAGCACGGCTGGGCGCTGTGGGCGGCGATGTTCGTGCTCTTCTTCGCGGGGGTGTCTGCTGCGTACTGGGCGGAGGCGCGCGGAAATCCGATTCACGCCGCGCGCGGCGTCGATGTCGTCGCCACCGCCACGAATCCCGGCGGCAACATGGAGGGCAAGGAGGTTCGCTTCGGTATCGCGAACTCCGCGCTCTTTGCGACGGTTACGACCGACGCATCGTGCGGCGCCGTGAACTCGATGCATGACTCCTTCACGCCGATCGGCGGGATGGTGCCGCTTGTCAACATCCAGCTCGGTGAGTTGATCTTCGGCGGCGTCGGCTCCGGTCTGTACGGCATGCTCATCATGGTGGTGCTCACCGTGTTCATCGCCGGACTCATGGTCGGCCGCACGCCGGAATACCTCGGCAAGAAGATCCAGGCGCCCGAGGTGCAGATGGCCATGCTCTACGTGCTCGCGCTCCCTGCGCTGATTCTCCTGGGCGCCGCTGCATCGGTGGTTCTCCCCGATGGCTTCAAGGGGCTCAACAACTCGGGTCCGCACGGACTCTCGGAAGTGCTCTACGCCTTCAGCTCGGCCGCGGGAAACAACGGGAGCGCGTTCGCCGGCCTCACCGGTAGCAGCTACTACTACAACACGCTCCTCGGCGTCACGATGCTCTTCGGCCGTTTCGCGCTCATCGTCCCGATGATCGCGCTCGGCGGATTTCTCTCGACGAAGAAGATCTCGCCGGCGAGCACGGGGACCTTTCCCGTCACGGGACCGCTGTTCGTCACACTGCTCATCGGCGTGATCATCATCGTCGGTGCCCTCACCTTCTTCCCGGCACTCGCGCTCGGACCGATCGTCGAGCACCTCTCGATGCTGGCCGGGAGGGTGTTCTAACATGACCCCCAAGAAGCGCCCGCTCTTCGATCGGCCGATCGTCCTTCGCGCAATTCGCGAATCGTTCGGCAAGCTCTCGCCGCGCCACATGGTGCGAAACCCCGTGATGTTCGTCGTGCTGCTCGGCGGCGTGCTGACGACGGCGGTGCTGGCGGTTGATATCATTGGCCACCGCGGCGGCAGCGGCTTCACGATCCAGATCGCGATCTGGCTCTGGTTCACCGTCCTCTTCGCGAATTTCGCCGAGGCGATGGCGGAGGGACGCGGCAAGGCGCAGGCGGACTCGCTGCGGAAGGCGCGCACGGAGACGCACGCGAAGAAGCTCGAGGATCCTTCGGACCATCTCTCGAGTGAGCTCGTGTCCGGCACCTCGCTGCGCAGCGGTGACTTCGTGATTTGCACGCCGGGGGACATCATCCCTGGCGACGGCGAGGTCACCGAAGGCGTCGCGAGCGTCGACGAGTCGGCCATCACTGGCGAGTCCGCGCCCGTCATCCGCGAGGCGGGCGGCGATCGCTCGGCGGTCACGGGCGGCACGAAGGTGCTCTCGGACTTCCTCGTCATCCGCATCACCGCAAACCCCGGCGAGACGTTCATCGATCGGATGATCGCGCTGGTCGAGGGCGCGTCGCGTCAGAAGACGCCGAACGAGATCGCGCTGACGATCCTCCTCTCGGGGCTCACGATCATCTTCATGCTCGCGGTCGCGACGCTGCAGCCGTTCGCGATCTACTCGGGCGGCAACGTCGCACTTCCTGTGCTCGTCGCGCTCCTCATCTGCCTGATTCCGACGACGATCGGCGGCCTGCTGTCTGCCATCGGAATCGCGGGGATGGATCGCATGATCCAGCAGAATGTGATCGCGATGAGCGGCCGCGCGGTCGAGGCGGCCGGCGACGTGAATACGCTGCTGCTCGACAAAACCGGAACGATCACGCTCGGGAATCGACAGGCGGTGGAGTTCGTACCGGTGAGCGGCGTGACGCTCGAAGAGCTCGCGGATCGCGCGCAGCTGGCGTCGCTCCCGGATGAGACGCCCGAGGGTCGAAGCATCGTGGTGCTCGCGAAGGAACAGTTCGGGCTTCGCGGCCGAGCGCTCGGCGACGACGGCAGCAAGCCGGCGCACGCCCACGAGGTGGAGTTCGTGCCGTTCAGCGCTTCGACGCGGATGAGCGGGGTGAACATGGGCGCGATGCAGCTGCGGAAGGGCGCGGGCGATTCGGTCGCAAAGTGGGTGCGTGAGAATGGAGGCACAATCCCGGTCGAGCTGCAGTCGCACGTGGAGCGCATCGCGAAGATCGGGGGTACGCCGCTCGTGGTCGCGGAGAGTATCGATGGGAAGGCGCGCACGCTTGGCGTCGTCTACCTCAAGGATGTGGTGAAGGGTGGAATGCGGGAGCGCTTCGACCGGCTGCGCGCGATGGGAATCCGCACGATCATGATCACGGGCGACAACCCGCTCACCGCGGCCGCGATCGCGCAGGAGGCCGGCGTCGATGACTTCCTGGCGGAGGCAAAGCCGGAGGACAAGATGGCGCTGATCAGGCGCGAGCAGAGCGGCGGCAAGCTCGTCGCGATGACCGGCGATGGGACGAACGACGCGCCCGCGCTCGCGCAGGCGGATGTCGGCGTGTCGATGAACAGCGGCACGCAGGCAGCGAAGGAGGCCGGTAACATGGTCGACCTCGACTCGAACCCCACGAAGCTCATCGAGATCGTGGAGATCGGAAAGCAGCTGCTGATGACGCGCGGGTCGCTCACCACGTTCTCGATCGCCAACGACGTCGCGAAGTACTTCGCCATCATCCCGGCGATGTTCGCGATCACGTATCCGGCGCTCAACGCGCTCAACGTGATGCATCTGCACTCGCCGCAGTCGGCGATTCTGTCCAGCGTGATCTTCAACGCGCTCATCATCATCGCGCTGATCCCGCTCGCGCTGCGCGGGGTGCGCTATCGCCCCGCGAGCGCGGCGGTGATCCTGCGCCGCAACCTGCTCATCTACGGAGTCGGCGGTCTCGTGGTGCCCTTCGTCGGCATCAAGCTGCTCGATGTCCTTCTCGTGTTCACGAGGCTCGTATGACCGTTCTCACCACCATGCTGCGCAGGCAGCTTCGTCCCGCGATCGTGCTGACGGTCGTGCTCTGCGTGATCACGGGAGTCGTCTACCCCGGGATCGTGACGGGGCTCGCGCAGCTGCTCTTTCCGCGCCAGGCGAATGGCTCTGTCGTCACCATGAACGGGCAGGTTGTCGGCAGCTCGCTCATCGGACAGTCATTCGCGGCCGCCGACTACTTCCACGGACGGCCGTCCGCCGCGGGCGCGGGCTACGACGCGACCGCATCCAGCGGCACGAACAAGGGGCCGACGGATGCGAAGCTCGCCGACACGCTCATCGCCCGGGCGGTCGACAGCGTCGTCGCGCAGGATGGCGGCGTGAAGGGGCAGATCCCGTCCGACATGGTGACATCGTCGGGGTCGGGGCTCGATCCGCACGTCTCTCCTGCCACGGCGCTGCTTCAGGTCGCGCGCGTCGCGCGTGCGCGCAATGCCGCAGACAGCATCGTGCGTGCGCTCGTCACCCGTCACATCGAGCCACGGCAGCTCGGCGTACTCGGCGAGCCGGTGGTGAACATCCTCGAACTCAATCTCGCGCTCGACAGTGTCCTTCCGCGCCAGTGGGGCGCACGCCAATGAGCTCTCCGTCACGACTGCACATCGCCGCGCGCGGTCGTCGCGCGACTGCAGTCATGGCAGCACTCGTAGCTCCTGCTGCGCTCGTGTCTCAGGCGCCCGACACGAGCAAGGCGCCCGCTGCCGACACGTCGATGCACGTCCGCTTCGGCGGCTACGTCGATGGCTACTTCGCGTACGACTTCGGCAAGCCACGCAACATCGACCGCGCGCTCACGACGCAGGCCGTTCGGCACGACGAGTTCAACATCAACCTCGCGTACATCGACGCGACGCTCACGGGTGCGCGCGTGCGCGGGCGCGTCGCCGCGCAGTTCGGCACGTCGGTACAGGCGAACTACGCGGCCGAGCCGCACATCGGCAACTTTAGCGGCCCCGACGTGAGTCGGTACATTCAGGAGGCAACGGCCGGCTACATGGTCGCAAGCGCCGTGTGGGTGGACGCAGGCGTCTTCTTCTCTCCGTTCGGGAGCGAGAACTGGATCTCCCGCGACAACTGGACCTACACGCGCTCACTCATCGCCGACAACTCGCCATACTATGAGGCCGGCGTGAAGGCGACGTGGACGATCGACCCGAAGTGGAGCGCGCAGCTGCACGTGATCAACGGATGGCAGAACATCTCGGAGACGAACAGCAGCAAAGCGGTCGGCGCGCGAGTCGACTTCACTCCCCGCGACGGACTCGCCTTCGCGTACGACCTCTTCGTGGGCAACGAGCAGCCTGATTCGATGCCGTCGCGACTGCGGACGTTCAACGAGCTCATCGCGACCATCGGCGTCACGAGCAAGTTGCAGCTGCGCGGAACACTCGACGTCGGCACGCAGGAGCACTCCGATGGCAATGGTACCGGTACGTGGGACGGCTACGCGATCGTGGCGCACTACCAGCTGTCGCAGCGAGTGGCCATGGCTGGCCGCGTGGAGGGCTACTCCGACCCCGATCAGTTCATCATCAACACCAGCGAACCGTATGGCGTGCAGGCCACCGGGGTCTCGCTCGGGCTCGACGTCGCGCCAATGCCGAAGCTGCTCTGGCGCAGCGAGGTCAAGTGGCTCGGCGCCCACGATCCGGTGTTCCCCGACCACTCGAGCGATGCGTTCGCGAAGCACGATGTCGCGGTCGTGACGTCACTCGCACTCACTCTCTGAGGACGTGAGCTGACGACTCCTCTCGACCCATACGGCACGCCACTCGGCGGCGCGGGAGCTGATCCACTTCAGCCCCCGCGCCCGCGCGCACGTGGACGTCTCAGCGTCTACATCGGCTCAGCCGCCGGCGTCGGCAAGACGTACCGCATGCTGGCCGAGGCGCATGGGTTGGTCGAGCGGAACGCCGATGTGGTGATCGGTTTCATCGAGACCCATGGCCGCACGGAGACGGCGGCGCTCGTGGCGGGGCTCGAGATCGTGCCGCGCAGACAGGTGAGCTACCGCGGCGTCGTCCTCGAAGAGATGGACGTCGACGCGATCGTCGCCCGGCATCCGCAGGTCGCGCTCGTCGACGAGCTCGCGCACACCAACGTTCCCGGCTCCAAGCATCACAAGCGGTGGGAGGATGTGCTCGAGCTCCTCGACGCCGGCATCGACGTCGTCACCGCTGTGAACGTTCAACATCTCGAGTCGCTCAACGATGTCGTCGCTCGCACGCTCGGCGTCACCGTGCGCGAGACGGTGCCGGACTGGGTGGTCGCGCGCGCGGATCGCGTGGTGAACATCGATTTGGCGGCCGAGGATCTTCGCCAGCGGCTCATCGACGGAAAGATCTACGGACGCGACAAGGTACCAGCAGCGCTCGCCAACTTCTTCACCGAAGAGAACCTCACGACCCTCCGCGAGCTGGCGCTGCGCGAAGTCGCCAGCTCCGTCGATCGCACGCGCGAGGACATCGTGCGTCGCGAAGGCGGCACCGCGCCGCCGCCACGCACGGCAGACCGCATCGTCGTCGCGATGGCGAGCAACCCGCCGCAGACGGCGATGTTGCTGCGGAAGGCGAGTCGCATCGCCGGCCGACTCAACACCGACTGGTACTGCGTCTACGTGCAGACTCCGGACGAACGTGCCGATCGCATCGACTCTACCATACAGCGGCATCTCGTCGACAACATCCAGCTCGCGCAGTCGATGGGCGCCGACGTCGTGAAGATCGAGGATGCCGACGTCGCACCGGCCATCTGCCGCTTTGCGCGAGAGCACGGCGTGTCGCTGCTCATCGTGGGGCAAAGCACGCGCCCATGGTGGCATCGAATCCTGCGCGGCTCGGTCGTCGACGCGCTGCTGCACAACGACATCGGACTGGACGTGCTCGTCGTTGCGTTCGGCGACACGCGCGAGGAGAAATAGATGAAGATCAGCCAACGGCTCTATCTCGCGGTCGTTCCCGCCATCCTGGGCGTATTCACCGTTGCGGCGCTCGCGTACTTCGGCCAGTACGCCCACTCCGCGCCGGAGGCACTCGTCGTCGTCGCCATCGTCGCGACGGTCGCCTCACTCGTGGTCGCATGGCGCAACACGCGCTACATCGCGCAACGCATCGAGCAGCTCGCCGGCGACGCGCGGCAGAATCGCACGGCGCATAGCGATGAGCTCGACGACATCGCGCTCGGCGTGCGTGATGCGCGCGCGATGGTGGAGGAGCGCACGGCGACGTACGTGCGACTGCTCACCGAGGTACTGCGAGTGATGCCGGCGCGCCTGCAGGAGTCGCAGCTACCGCTCCACATTCTGCTCGACAGCCCGTTCGGTGAGCTCAACGACAATCAGGAGGAGCTGCTCGGCGCCGCCCAGAGCGCCGTGGATGCGGCAGACCTCGAGATCCGCCGGCTGCAGAAGCTGCTCGATCTCGAGCGCGGTGCGGTGTCGTTCGTCATTCAGCCTATGGGAGTGATCGAGTTGCTCCGCGCGCCACTGGCCATTGCCGCCGCGCGCGCGGACAAACGTGGCGTCGGGCACGAGTGGAGCGTGCCGACGACGATGCCTCGCGTGCTCGTCGATCTCTCGCACATGCAGGAGGCGCTCACGAGCGAGCTCGGAAGCGCGATCGACGCGAGTGCGGAGGGGGAGCGCGTCGTGCTCTCCGTCGCCGAGTCCGCAGACGGCGCGAGCGTAACTGTGTCCATCGCGCACGGCTCGCGCGCGGTCGAGCTCTCGTCCGAGGGGTTGCTCGCCGAGCGGACGATCGCGCTGCAGGGTGGCGCGCTGGTCGTCGCAAATGGTTTGACGGTCATCAAACTATCCGCGGAGCGGATGCGCGCTTCCGGAGCGCGCGTTTAGCTAGAACCAGCGGCCAACGCGGATGAACACCGTGCCGCGATGCACGCTGTTGTAGCCGTACTCCGCGCGAATCGGACCGACGGGCGTGTCGACACCGAGCCCCGTCCGCGCACCGAAAAGCCAGTCGCTGGTCGGAACGAGATCGCCGCCAGTTGCCATTGAGCCGGCGGCGAGCTCGAGCCGAGCGACCACGGGGCCGAGCACCTGATAGAAGAACGTCGTCGATGCGTACGCCTCGCGATCGCCGCGCCGCTCGCCGATGTGCAGCCCGGGAAAGCCCTCGTCGCCACCAAGCGTGTAGGAGAGCTGCTGCGGAAGCCCGTCGCCCCAGCCATATCGCACCCGAGGAATCACGTGCAGGTCGCCGATGGCCACGGGCCACATCGCGGCGGCGCTCGCTTTACTGAACACCGATGTCCACTGGACATCGAGGGCGACCAGGCGGTTTCCCTGGCGATCGACCTGATACGTGCTCCCCGAGATTCCCACGGTGCTCGCGCGCGAACGGGTTGAGTCGTGCCACGCACTCCCGGACACACCAGCCTGAAACCACCATCGATTACGATATTCGTGCTCGTACCCCGCGAGCACATCGAGCTCGCGCATCGACATCGAGGTGAGCGTATGGCCATTGGGATCGAAGCGGCGGATATCCTCGTGGCTCAGCTGCACCGAGAGCAGCGGGTTGAAGAGCCGCCTGTCGAGCAGCTGATTGCCTCGCAGCTCGAGCTGCAGCGCATCGCGGAAGGTACCGATGCGCGCCACTGCACTCCCCTCCACCGGCATCCCGAGCAGCCGGTGATCGCTGTAGCCGAGCCAGGCGCGTCCGCCCAGCTCCTGATCGTACGCGAGCCCCAGGCCGCCGCTGCGCGACGGCTGGCGCTGCACGGCGAGATCGAAGGAGACCGTATCGGCCGATCCGTGTGGATTGAGCCACACGGCCGCGAAGCGCTCGGAGCTCGCGAGCCGGCGCAGACGCTCGGCGAGCGCGGCGAGCTTCACGGTGTCCGAGTGCGAGAATCCGAGAAGGCTCCGCAGCTCGGAGCGTGCGCCGTCGCTGCGCCCCTGCACGTGGAAGCCGCCGAGATACCGTGGAAGCGCCCGCGTGGCGACGGGTGCCGGCGTGCATGCGCTCGCGACGAGCGCGTTTCGCGCAGCGGCGCGCCCGACTTCGATCAGCTGCTCGACGCCGCGCTCGGAGATTTCGAAGTCGGGATAGCCCGTGAGATCGCCGCGCACGAGCCGATCGGCGGCACCAAGCGAATCGGCAGGCTGGTGAAAGAGGAAGGTCACGAGATGCGAGACGAGCGTGAGCGGCGCATCGAGACCGACCGAGTCGGCGACGCCGGCCGTGGCATCGGAGACGATGACGCGCGTGGCGCCGAGACGCCGCGCGACACCAACGGGGATGTTGGCGACGAGGCCGCCGTCGCCGAGCGTCTGTCCGTTGATCTTTTCAGGCGGAAAGATCAGCGGAATGGAATAGCTCGCGCGCAGCGCCTGCGCGAGGTCACCGCTGCCGATGACGACGAGGCTGCGATCCGCGAGGTTCGTCGCGACCGCGCGAAAGCGGATCGGGAGCGAATCGAAGTTGCCACGCGCGAGAAGATTGCCGCGCAGCGCAATGTTGTTCGTGATCGCGTTCGCCTCTGCGGTGCTCGCGGCGGAGCGCTGCAGGTTGAAGCCGCGCTCGCCCTGCTCCCAGTAGAGCAGCGGCTGGAGAAAGTCCAGCGAGCGCGGCGCGGAGGGCTCGAAGGAGCGGAAGATGTCGGAGAGCGGGAGCGAGTGCGCGAGCGAATCGATCTGCTTTCCGCTGTAACCACTCGAGTAGAGCGCCCCGACGATGGCTCCCATGCTCGTGCCGACGACGAGCGTCGGTCGGATGCCGAGGCTGTCCATCACCTCGATGACGCCTATGTGCACGAGCCCCTTCGCGCCGCCACCGGAGAGCACGAGCGCGGCACCCTGTTCGGCACAGCTCTGCGCGCCGGCGATCGTGGTCGCGGTGCAGATCGCCGTGCACACCGCGGCCAGCATCGTGACAAACGTGCGTCTGCCGCGAGCGACGCGCACTGCGCTAGCTCTCGTCGTCGTGCTTGCGCAGCTGCGCGGCGCCGATCGCGTCCTGGCCGAACTTCCTGCGCACGCTGTCGACCGTACGTGCGACGACGCGATCCTTCTCCGTCTCGAGCGATGCGGACGTGTCGTCGAAGAGCGCGAGCTGTGGCGGCTCGGGGCTCGTCGCCAGCGATGAAAGCGAGATGCCGATCAACCGCGCAGCGGTCCGGCGCCGAGCGCGGAGCTCGTGCAGGAGCTCGCGCGCCACACCGTAGATCACGCGATCCGACACCACGGCCTCGGGAAGCGTGCGGCCCGCCTGCCGGATCTTGAAGTCCGCGTCCTTGATCTTCACACGAATCGTGCGCGCCGCGAGAAGCTCGGAGCGCAGATCGGATGCGACGCGCGCCGAGAGCGCGAACAGCTCGCGCTCGAGCGTCGCGTCATCGCTGACGTCGGTGGAGAACGTCTCCTCGCGACTCATGCTCTTCTGGTCGCCGTGCCCTTCGACGACGGCGCTGTCGATGCCGCGCACGCGGTCGTAGAGCCACTGCCCCTCGCGATCGCCGAACCAGCGGATCAGCTCCGACAGCGGATGCTCGAGTACGTCGTTCACGGTTCGAAGTCCCGCACGATCGAGACGCACGACGAACTTCGGCCCCACCATCGGAATCTCGGCGAGCAGGAAGCGCTTGAGAAACGTCGCCTCGTCACCCGGTGCGACGATGTGCACGCCGGTCGCGTTGTTGTCGGGCTTCGGCTTTGCGACCTCCACCGCCATCTTCGCGACGAGCTTGTTCGTGCCGCCGCCAATCGAGATGGAGAGGCCGGCCTCCGCGCGCACGGCCTCGCGCACCCGATGCGCCGTGCGCTCGAGCGGCTCGTTCTCATAGAGCGCCTCGGTGCCGCCCATGTCGAGATACCACTCGTCGATGCTCGCGCCCTCGACCACCGGCGTGAAGCGCTGCAGCACGCGCCGGATCTCGGCGCTCTTCCGCGAACACGCGCCGCGTGGCACGGGAACGCACATCGCCTGGGGACAGAGCTTGAGCGCCTGCGCGGTGGGCATCGCGGAGCGCACGCCGAACTTCCGCGTTTCGTACGATGCCGAGCACACGACGCCGCGGCTCTCGCGCGACCCGCCGACGATCAGGAGCGTGGCCTTCCCCGCGCCCTCGGGATCGATGAGGCGCGCGACGGCGACGTAGAACGCATCGGCGTCGGCGAGGAGAATGCGGCGGGGGACGGTGGACACGAGGGAAAGATAGAGCCGTGCTCGCCGAAGCCACCTCCCTCTCGGAAGACGACTACCCCGCCTTCACGTACGGCGCGAGCGCCTCGGGGTACGCCTCGATGAGCGTCGCCGGCGCGACGACCTTCTCGCGCGCGAGCATCGACTCGAGCTGCAGCGCGTTCACCCCCGCCTTCCCGAGATTGTGGTTGTTCGTCACCACATACACGTCCTCGGCGCGAATCGCGATCTCCTCGATGCGTCCCACCCACGGCGCGAGCTCCTCCGGCGAGTAGAGGTAGTCGTATCGCTCGCGCACGTTCGCATCTTCACGGAACCAGTCGCCGTAGTTGCGTCCGTGCACGCGAACGTAACCCACCGGCGATGTCACCGCCGCACTCGGCTTGATGCTCTTCTTGAACAGCGGCTGGTCGATGTTCACGAATCCAACGCCGCGCTCCGCCAGCGACTCGTAGAAGTGCGGCACGTTCCACGACTCGTGACGGATCTCTACGACGAGTGGAAATTCCCCGAACGCACTGACGATGTCGCCGAGCCAGCTACGGTTCTCTTCGGTGCGCTTGAACGACCAGGGGAATTGCACGAGCACGGCGCCGAGCCTTCCGGCCGCCTGCAGCGGTTCGAGTGCGACGCGCACGTCGTGCTCATCCGCGCGCGTCCACGCACTCTCGCGCTCGTGGGTGAAGCGCTGCCAGAGCTTCATCGCGAAGCGGAAGTCGGGCGCGTGCGCGGTCTTCGCGAGCCAGCCCTCCACCGTCGACGCATCGGCCGGCGCGTAGAAGGTCGAGTTGATCTCCACGACGTCGAAGTAGCGCGTGATGTACGTGAGGCGGTCGACGCCGCGCGTCATCGGCTTGGGGTAGAAGACTCCGTTCCAGTCGGCGTACGACCATCCGGCGGTACCGACGCGGATGCGCGCCTTGCGCTCAACGCTCTCGATGCGTGTTGCCCCGCTCACGGCTCGGCCGAGCTACGGAGTCGCACGTGTGAAGCGCAGCGGCTTCGCGCCAGAGCCGTAGATCGAGAGCGCGCTGCCGTCGATCTCGAAGCGACTCGATGACTCAAGCGCCTCGAAATAGCGAACCTCCTGCAGCGACACCGGCGTCGCACACGCCATGCGCGTCGCACCCACCGCGCTGAAGCGGATCGACGTGCCGGAGATCTCCACCGTCGCGAAGTAGCGATTGCAGGAGCCGTTGCCGGTGGCCTTCCCCTCCGTCGTGAAGTCGAGCGTCGCCGGAGGATCGCCGAGCGCGCGTGCGCCGCCGAGATCGGTGAGCACCCACGATGTGCCCGCGAGATCGCCCACAGCGCTCGCACCGCCTGCCGCGCTCGGATCGACGCGCGTGAGCATCAGGTCCACGTGTACCGGATTCCCCTGCGTGATCACTCCGCGCACGATGTCCGTCGTCCAGAGCAGCTGCGGTCCGCTCTTGATGACGGCGCGCACGATATAGAGATGCGTCTTGTCGATCCGGTTTTCGTCGTAGGGCAGCGTGAACGCCAGCGGCACCTGCTTCCCCTCGGATCGCACGGTGGTCGTGGCGATCACGGGCGCTGCCACGTCCTGCGCCGTCGCATCGACCAGCGAGACCTCGGCGAGCGCGTCCGGCGGAAGTGCCACGCGTTCCCGATAGGCCACGGAGCCGGTGAGTGCCGCAGAAGCGGCGCCGTCGCCGGACGAGGATCCGGACCGATGCGCGCAGGCGCCGAGGGCTACGAGGGCGATGGCGCGAGCGAGGTCGCGCGGGAAGAAATTGGCCACGGCAAAGGCTCCGGATTGATCGACGAGTCGATCAGAAGCTTACACCGGCGCCGGGAACCGTCGGGCGGCGCCAACAAGCGGCGGTCGCCGGGCGAGGCGGACGGTGGCGGGTTACGCGAAACCACCCAAAGGCGTTTAGAATTCAGAGAGGCGGCCCGCCCGGCCACCCACGACCCCACGTTCGGAGGCCAGATGAACGAGAAAGAGATGCAGGCGCTGCTGAAGAGGACCGCAGCCAAGGCCGCCGCCAAGAAGATGCCGAATCGTCCCACCTACGATCCCGCCCTCGACGCGACGCGTGCCGATCGCCCCGAAGCGTCTGCGGACGCCACGGAGATCTTCCAGGAGATGAAGAAGCGCGACCGCTAGCTGGCCGCGCTGGGTCGCTACACCTCCAGTCGGTCTCCTTCTCGCGCGACCACACCGTAGAGCGCGGGCATCAGCAAGATCGAGATCAGCAATCGCGAGAACAGCCCGCCCACGATTACTATCGCGAACGGCCGCTGTGAGTCCGAGCCCACTCCGGTCGACAGCGCCGCGGGCAACAGACCGAACGCCGCCACGAGCGCGGTCATCATGATCGGCCGCAGTCGCAGCATCGCCGCCACGCGCGTCGCCTCCGCGATCGGCCGCCCCTCGATGCGAAGCTCGTTCACGTACGAGATGTAGACGACCGCCGTCTGCACGCTCACACCGAAGAGCGCGAGGAAGCCGATCCCCGAGCTCACCGAGAATGGCGTCCCCGTGAGCTTGAGCGCGAGAATCCCGCCGATCGGCGCCGACAGCACGACGCCGAGGACGGTGATTCCGGGGAATTTGAAATTGCTGTACAACGCGAAGAGGATCAGGAAGATCAGCACGATCGTGATCGGCAGCACCACCTGCAACTGTCCGCGCGACGCCGCATAGTCTTCGTACTCGCCACCCCATCGCAGCCGGTAGCCCGGCGGCATCTTCACCCGCTTCGCCACCTGCTCCTGCGCATCCTTCACCGCGCCGGCAAGATCGCGCCCGGTCACCGAGTACTGCACGCCGATGAAGCGCGAGTTGTCCTGCCGGTAGATGAACGACGCGCCGCTCGCGAGCTGGATGTTCGCGAGCTCGCGCAACGGCAGCTGCTGCCCGTCGGGCGTGGACACGCGGATGTTGCCGATCGCGTCCGGCGTCTCGCGGTACTTGGGCTCGAGCCGTACGACGAGATCGAACGTCCGCTCGCCCTGCGCCACCGTCGTCGCCGCGTTGCCACCCACCGCCGCCTCGATCAGCGCATTGATATCCGCGACGTTCACGCCATATCGCGCAATCTTTGCTCGATCGATCTTCACCGTCAGGCTCGGCTGTCCAAGCTCCTGCACGAGCGTCACCTGCGTGATGCCACGCACCGAGTCGAGCACCTGCTTCACCTCGCGCCCCTTCGACTCCAGCGTCGCGAGATCGTCGCCGAACAGCTTCACGTCGAGCGAGCTCTTGAGCCCCGTCTCCGCCTCGTTCACCGCGTCTTCGGCCGGCTGTGTGTAGTTGAACGTGATGCCCGGAAATGCCGACAGCTTCTTGTCGATCGCCGCGATGAGCGCCGGCTTGCTGCGAATCGTGCCGTTCCACTCGCCGTACGGCTTCAGCCCCACATAAAACTCGGCGTTGAAAAATCCCGTCGGATCGGTGCCGTCATCCGGCCGGCCATGCTCGTCCGCCACGACCGTCACCTCGGGGAACGACCGCAGGATCGCGCGAATCTGCGGCACGATGCGCGATGACTCTTCGAACGAGATCGTGTACGGCATCGTCGACCGCACCCACAGCGCGCCTTCGTCGAGCTTCGGCATGAACTCGCCGCCGATCGTCGGGATGAGCGCCAGCGAGAGCACGAACAACACGGTCGACGCGATGATCACGCGCCACGGAAATTTCAACGACCAGACGAGCGCCCGGTCGTAGCGCGCCTGCATCCATTCGAATACCGGATTGCGCCGCTCGCGCACATTTCCGCGCAGCAGCCACAGGCAGAGCACCGGCAACAGCGTCAGGGTCAGCAGAAACGATCCCACGACCGCGAAGATCGTCGTGTCCGCCATCGGCTGGAACAACTTCCCCGACGGCCCCGCGAGCGCGTAGATCGGCAGGAACCCCGCGATGATCACCGCCACCGCGAACAAAATCGGCCTGTCCACCTCCGCCGCCGCATCCACGATCACCTCGTGCAGGTCGTACTCCTGCCCGTGCAGCAACGCGATTCGTCGAAAGATGTTCTCCACCATCACCACCGCGCAGTCGACGATGATGCCGAAGTCGATGGCGCCGATCGATAGGAGATTTGCCGGTATGTGTTTTAAGTCGAGGCAGATGAAGGCGAATAGCAGCGATAATGGAATCGTGATCGCGACGATCAACCCCGCGCGGAAGTCGTACAAAAAGAAGATCAGGATGACGACCACGATCACGATGCCGCGCAGCAGGTTGTCCTTCACCGTGCGCGTCGTCAGCTCGACGAGATCGCTGCGGTCGTAGAACGCACGCACCTTCACATCCTTCGGCAGAATCGAGTCGTTGAGCTCCCGCGTCTTCGCCTCGACGCGCTTGAGCA
>JALYSW010000109.1 GCA_030854615.1 Gemmatimonadota bacterium | reverse complement strand
TCGCCGGGAAGTGGGGTGTTCACCCGCGGCGCAGGCGCCTCGCTCGCGCGCGGCGCGGGCGCGGGCGCGCGCATGGGCGCGACCTCCTCGAGCATCGTCTCTCCCGCCATTTCGATTGCTGGCGACTCCTCTTCGTGCTCCTCCACCACCTCGTTCGCGCGCTGCTCGAGCTCCGCCTTCAGCTCCGCGAGCGGCAGGATGCGCGTGTCGCCCTCGGGGCCGCGCAGCGTCACGCGGTCGCCGAAGATGTCGTTCGCAAGCACCTTCTCCTCGCCGAGCGACGTCACGAGAATGCGCCCCTCCTTCGGGAAACGCTTGCGGCTCTGCACGTAGTAGTCATGCTCGTAGCGCAGGCAGCACATGAGCCGCCCGCACGCGCCCGAGATCTGCGATGGATTCAGCGAGAGATGCTGGTCCTTCGCGACCTGCAGATTCACCGGTCGGAGCTCTGGAAGCCAGGACGCCGAGCAGTATTCGCGTGCGCACCGTCCGATGCCGCCGAGCCGCTTCGCCTCATCGCGCACGCCGATCTGCTTCAGCTCGATGCGCGTGCGGAACGCCGCCGCGAGATCGCGCACGAGCGCGCGAAAGTCGACGCGCCGCTCCGCCGTGAAGTACAGCGTGAGCTTCTTGCGATCCCACTGCCATTCGGCGTCCGACACCTTCATCACGAGCGCGTGTGCCTTCACGCGCTCCGATGCCTTGCGGCGCGCGGACTCATCTTCGTCGGGGAGCTCGTTCGCGCGTCGCTCATCCTCCGGCGTTGCCGCGCGGAGCACCTTGCGCTCGGGAGCAGCGGTGCCGCACCCGTGCGCGCATCCGCCACAGCGGGTGGCCGCGCGCTCGCCGATCGCGTGCACACGCCCGAAGTCTTCGCCGCGATCCACCTCGACGATGACGGGAGACTCGACGCGCGGAGGATCCTCGCCATCCCAGAGGAAGAACTCCTTGCGCTTCCCCTTGAACGCGACCTCGACGAGATGCGGCGCCACCGTCACTCCGTGAACTCGCCCATCGCGAGGAACTTCTCACGCCTGCGGCGCACGAGCTTCTCCGGGCGGAAGCGGCGCAACTCCTCGAGATTGCGCACGAGCGCCTCCTGCAGCGAGCGCGCAGATGCCTCGTGATTGACGTGCGCGCCCCCCACCGGCTCCGGCACGATCTCGTCGATGACGCCGAGCTCCATCAGCTCGGGCGCGGTGATGCGCAGCGCCTTCGCCGCGCGCTCCTTCATCTCGGTGCTCTTCCCATCCTTCCAGAGAATCGCCGCGCACCCTTCCACGGTGATCACCGAATACACGGCGTTCTCGAGCATCAGCACGCGATCCGCGACGCCGAGCGCCAGCGCACCGCCCGATCCGCCCTCGCCGATCACCGTCGCGACGACAGGCACCTCCAGCCGGCTCATCTCGAAGAGATTGCGCGCGATCGCCTCCGACTGCCCGCGCTCCTCCGCGCCGAGTCCCGCCCACGCGCCCGGGGTGTCGATGAGCGTGATGATCGGAATCTTGTACTTCTCGGCCAGCTTCATCAGCCGGAGCGCCTTGCGATACCCCTCGGGGTGCGGCATTCCGAAGTTGCGCTTGAGATTCTCCTTCGTGTCGCGGCCGCGCTGGTGACCAATGACCATCACCGTGTCGCCGTCGAGCCGCGCCCATCCGCCGACGATCGCGGCGTCATCGCGATAAAGCCGGTCGCCGTGCAGCTCGATGAAGTCGGTGAAGGCGAGCTGCAGATAGTCGAGGGTGAACGGGCGTCGCGCGTTGCGCGCGACCTGCACCCGCTGCAGCGGTGTGAGCGTCGTGTACACCGAGCGCCGCAGCTCTTCGAGCTTTCGCTCGAGCGGCACGATCTCCTCTTCCATGCTCAGCTGGCGCTTCTCGGCCGTGCGACGCAGATCGTCGATCTGCTTCTCGAGCTCAACGATCGGTTTCTCGAACTCCATAATCGACGTGCTCATTCAGCTCCCGCGGACGAGTCGGACGCGCTCGGTGCCGAGCAGGGCGCGTAAATCCGTAAGCGCGGCGTTCGTGACCGCGATCCTGAGCGACTTCGAGCGCAGCCTCGCGCTGGTCCCATTGCCATCGTTCCACCGGAGCTCGATCGGCGCCGAGCCGGCGTGTGCATCCACCATCTCGCGAACATCGTGCAGCACGTCCGCCGTCACCGGCGCGCCGGCCGCAAGCTCGATCGACACCGCGACGTTCCCAGTCGCGCGAAGCTCCGTGAACGGCGTGACCGACTCGACGATGAACGTCGGGTTGTCGACCTCCTGGTCGCGCTTGGAGTAGCCACCCTTGAACAGTACCGGAATATCTGCCTTGATGCGATCTCCAAGCAGCGCCCAGGCCTCGGGGAAGACGAGCACCTCGGAAGATCCCGAGAAATCCTCGACTGTCAACCGCGCGAACTCCGAGCCGCTCCGCTTGCTCACCTGCTTCTTGATCGCCGTCACGACCACGCCCAGGAACATCGGCGTCTCGACCCACTTCCCGAGCGCCGACACCGAGTGCGTCGCGAAGATCTCCACCTCGGTGCGGAACGGCTCGAGGGGATGGCCGGAGATGTAGAAGCCAAGGATCTCCTTCTCCTTGGCGAGTCGCTCGCTGTCGCTCCACGCCGAGATGTTCGGCAGCGTGCGCGAGAGTTGCGGGCGCGGCGCTTCGTCGGCGGACGCGAGGCCGAAGAGCGAGCCCTGCCCGCTCGCGGCCTCGTCCTGCTTGAGCCCGGCCTCCTGCAGCGCGGAGTCGAGCGCCGAGAGGAATTGCGCGCGATGCCCGCCGAGCGAGTCGAGTGCGCCCGATGCGATCATCGCCTCGAACACGCGCTTGTTGCAGAGTCGCAGATCGACGCGCTCGCAGAGATCGAAGAGCGACGTGAACGGAGCGTCCGCGCGAGCCGCGAGAATCGAGTCGATCGCCGCGTGGCCGACGTTGCGGATCGCGCCGAGCCCGAAGCGCACGCGCTTGTCGCCGACGACGGTAAACTTGTATCCCGACTCATTGACGTCCGGCGGCAGCACCTCGATGCCGAGCTCGCGCGCCTCGTTGATGTACTTCACCACCGAGTCCGCGTCGCCGATCTGCGACGACAGCAGCGCCGCCATGAACTCGGCCGGCCAGTGCGTCTTGAGCCACGCCGTGTGGTAGGAGAGGATCGAGTACGCGACCGAGTGCGACTTGTTGAAGCCGTAGCGGCCGAACGTCTTGATCTGCCCCGCGATCTCCTCGATGATCGCGGGCTTGTGCCCTCGCGCGATTGCCTTGCTCGAGAACTTCGTGAGCTCGGCCTCGATGAGCGCTGCGTCTTTCTTTCCGACTGCCTTGCGGAGCACGTCTGCTTCGGCGAGTGAGATCCCGGCGAGGATCTGCGCGATGCGCATCACCTGCTCCTGGTACGTGATCACGCCGTACGTCGGCGCGAGCACCTCGGCGAGCTCGGGCAGCGGATAGGTGACCGCCTCCTCGCCGCGCTTGCGCGCGATGTAGACGCGATGCATCCCGGCGTCGAGCGGGCCCGGGCGCATCAGCGCGTTGGACGCGACCAGATCGTCGAAGCGATCGCAGCGCATGCTCTTGAGCATGTCCGTCGCGAGCGCGGACTCGAACTGAAAGACGCCGGCGGTGCGCCCGGCGCGGAGCTGGCGATAGGTCTCCGGATCGTCGAGCGGAAGCTCCTCGAGCTTCGGACGAGAGCCGGACGTCGCCTCGATGAGCCCGAGCGCATCGTGGATGACGGTGAGCGTCGTGAGCCCGAGGAAGTCCATCTTGAGCATCCCCGTCTTCTCGAGCGCGTTCATGTCGTACTGCGTGACGACGATCGCCTCATCGTCGCGCGAGCCGCCTGCGCCCTTCGAGCTCTGCGTGCAGATGGGGACGTAGTCGTCGAGCGGGCCCGGCGCGATGACGATGCCGGCGGCGTGCACGCCGGCATGGCGCGAGAGCCCCTCGAGCGCGATCGCGTAGTCGAGCAGCTGACGATAGCGCTGGTCGTTGCGATAGAGCTGCTTCACTTCAGCGATCTGCGTCGTCGCTTCCTTCACCGTCAGCGAGAAGTTCGGCTGATTCGGGATGAGCTTCGCGAGCGCGTCCGTCTCGGCCGGGGTGAAGCCGAGTACGCGGCCGACATCCTTGATGACAGCGCGCGACTTCATCGTGCCGAAGGTGATGATCTGCCCGACCGACTCGCGCCCGTACTTCTGGCGGACGTACTCGATCACCTCGCCGCGCCGCTCGAAGCAGAAGTCGACGTCGATGTCGGGCATGGAGACGCGCTCGGGATTCAGGAAGCGCTCGAAGAGGAGATCGAACTTGAGCGGGCAGACATCGGTGATGCGCAGCGCGTAGGCGACGAGTGAGCCGGCGGCCGATCCGCGCCCCGGGCCGACGGGGATGCCGCGGTCGCGCGCGGCCTTGATGAAGTCGTAGGTGATGAGGAAATAGCCCGCGTATCCCGTCTTGGTGATGACGCTGAGCTCGAAGTCGAGCCGCTCGCGCACCTCGGGGGGCAGCGGGTCGCCGTAGCGCATCTTCGCGCCCTCTTCGGAGAGGCGCACGAGGAGCTCGTTCTCGGTGCCGACGCCACTGGGCAACGGGAACGACGGCACGTGGTACGTCTTCGAGAAGGGGACCGAGATCTCGTCGGCGATCTTGAGCGTATTCTCGAGGACATCCGGGCGGCCAGGGAAGCGCGAGGCGATCTCCGGAGCGCTCTTGAAGTAGAGCCCGTTGTCGTAGCGCATCCGGTCGTGATCGCTCCTGTCCTTCCCGAGTCCGATGCAAAGGAGGACGTCGTGCGCGTCGTGATCGGTATCGCGGAGGAAGTGCGCGTCGTTCGTCGCGATGACCGGAATGCCTGTGGCGGCGGAGAGGTCGAGGATGAGCGCGTTGAGCTTCGACTGGAGGCCGCCGGAATCGTGGGCTTGGACCTCGAGATAGTAGCGGTCGGGGAAGGCGTTCGCGTACCACGAGGCGACGCTCGCGGCTTCCTCGAGTCGCCCCTCGAGCAGGTGCGTCGCGACCTCGCCGGCGATGCAGGCGGAGGAGACTATGAGTCCCTCGGAGTACTTCGCCAGGAGCTCGCGGTCGACGCGGGGCTTGGTGTAGAAGCCCTCGGTGTAGGCGAGTGATGAAAGCTTTACGAGGTTTCGATACCCGATCGCGTCCTTCGCGAGTAGTACCAGGTGATAGTAGGGCTTGCCGCCGTTGCGGGGGCGGGAGCGCTCGCGTCGGTCACCGGGGGCGACGTAGGCCTCCATGCCGATGATGGGCTTGATCCCGGCCTTCTTCGCTTTCTCCTGAAAGTCCCACGCGCCATGGAGATTCCCGTGGTCGGTAATGGCGAGTGCGGGCTGCTCGAGCTCCTGCGCGCGGGCGATCAGATCGCCAATGCGGTTGGCCCCGTCGAGGAGCGAGTACTCGGAATGACAGTGGAGATGGACGAATGACATCAGGCGCCGGAAGGGGCTTTACGATGCGTCCGCGCAGCATGGATGACGCTGGACGACGGTTCTCGCG
>JALYSW010000079.1 GCA_030854615.1 Gemmatimonadota bacterium | reverse complement strand
GCGGCCGAATCCTGGCCAGCCTTTCCGCGCTTCGGCTCGGCTGCCGTCGGCAACTTGGCGTCATCGTAGGGGGTAGTCATCTTAGTACTAAGATAAGCGCTGGGCGCGCCGACGCGCCAGTCGGGAGCCCTGGCGGCCACTCATAATCCGAGCACCCGCCTCACCACTACGATTAGCGCGTCCAGCACCGTCAGCCCGCTCGACGCCCTCGCGCGCCACGACGAGCCCGGGCCCAGCGCGACGATCGGCGCAGCGATCGCGATCGCCACGACGGCAACCGCGATCACCGCGAGCGCGTACTCCTGCACGCGTGTCATTGAGTTTGGCATTGCGTCTCCTGTGAGTGGGGTTGGTCTCTCACTGATGAAGACGCCGGACGGTTACACGGTCCGCCTTACCTCACCCGGCGCGCAGGGCGCCGGGGAAATCAGTCCGCCGTCTCGCCCCCACCGTCGCGCACGCGGGCGTTCTCCATCGTCACGCGGCGCATCTCCCCACTCACGCGCTCGATGCGTTGACGCTGACGGCCGAACGCTTCCTTCGCGTACTGGCGCACCGCGTCCCACTCGCCGTGCTTCGCGCTGATGTCTTCCGACCAGCCGCTGCGAAGCTCGCGTTCGATGCTCTCGAAGGTCATCCCGTTGTAGCCCGGGTTGGTGCCGGCGATGTGCCCCACCAGATACGCTGGGCGAACCACCTCGTACGAGCGGTCCGCGAGACGCGTGGGAGAGAAGTCGTAGTGCGCGCGATAGACGACGTCATCCTCGAACGTCACCGAGCGCACGGAAGCGGCGACGTCACGCTCGGCCCACCAGCCTCCCATCGCCTGCGCGATCCCGTACACGACGAGATCCACGGAGCGACCGAGCGCGGTGACCTCGCGCTCCCGTTGGGCGCGCGGCGGCTGCTCGTTCGTCCTGCCATCTTCGCTCGCCCGCCGATCTTCTCGTCTGCGTTCCATGACCCCACCTCTGCGTACGCGTCCGCACTATCCGGTCAAGGAAGATAACTTACACGGCCTGATTTGCGCCATTGCGACCGGGCCGTTTTACCGCCACGATTTGTTGCATGTCTCCCATACGAGTTGGCACCCAGGGGTGGAACTACGACTCGTGGGTGGGCCCCTTCTACCCCGACGGCACGCGGGCACCAGAGTACCTCTCCCTCTATGCGCGCGCCTTCGACACGGTCGAGGTGGACTCGACTTTCTACGCGATTCCGGCGTCGAAGGTCGTGCGCGGGTGGGCCAGCCGGACCCCCGATAATTTTCTCTTCGCACTGAAGCTTCCGCAGGAGATCACGCACGAGAAGCGGCTGCGCGGAGCAGAGGATGCCTCGGCGCTGTTCTTCGATCGCGCGCGCGAGCTCGGCCCCAAGCTCGGCCCGGTGCTGATGCAGCTCGGCCCCGATTTCGGACCGGCCGAGCTCCCCGCGCTTGCGGCGTATCTGCCGAGCCTGCCGGGTGACATCCAGTTCGCGGTCGAGTTTCGCGACCGCCGCTGGATCAACGATGGCATCATCGCGCTCCTCTCCGAGTTTCGCGTCGCGCTCGCCCTCACCGATGCGCGCTGGATTCAGCGGAAGACGATGCTCGCGCTGGCCGAGCGTCCGACGGCGGACTTCGCGTACGTGCGGTGGATGGGGCCGGACCGCGACATTGTCGACTACTCGCGGCTGCAGTTCGATCGCACGCGCGAGATCGAGCAGTGGTCGGAGTCGCTGCTGATGCTGATCCAGAAGGTGACCGCGGTGTACGGCTACGTGAACAACCACTTCGCCGGGCACTCGCCTGCATCCGCGCGCCAGCTGCAGCGGCTGTTCGGGCAGACGCCAGTGGATCCCAACGATCTCGGCGAGCAGATAAACCTGTTTTGAACGTCGCGCGGGCGTGCGCCTCAGGAGCGGCAGCGCCCGGGCTATTATCTTTTCGAGCATGAAGCGACGCAACGTGCTCGCTGCCGTGTTCGCGATCGTCACGGCGCTGATATTCTCTCGGCTCGGACTCTGGCAGCTGCAGCGGCTGAGCGAGCGCCGCGCACGGAATGAGGCGCTCGCGTCTCGGTTACACACGCCCGCGCTTCCGCTCGCGCAGCTTCCGGCGGACAGCGCGGGCGCGCACTGGCGGCGCGCGCTCGCGACGGGGAGCTACGATTTCGACCATCAGATCGTGCTCAGCGGGCGCACGAATGACGGCTCGCCGGGGGTGCAGATTATCACGCCGCTCCATCTCACCGAAGGCGGCCCGGCGGTGCTCGTCAACCGCGGCTGGGTGTACGCGTCGGACGCCGCGACTGTAGATCTCGGAAAGTGGGACGAGCCGCCCCACGAGACGGTGTCCGGCTACATCGAGGACTTCGTGCACGGCGGGCGAGGGGTCGCGCGACTCCCTTCGCGCACGAACGCGTGGACGCGGCTCGATGCCTCGGAGCTCCGCACGGCCTTTCCCTTTCCGATCGCTCCGTACTACCTGGTGCTGCTCGACACGATGGTGGACTATCGTGTTGCCCACGAGCTCCCGACCACCACCCCCGTGCGCCTCACGCTCCCGCGGATGGACGACGGACCCCATCTGAACTATGCCATCCAGTGGTTCACCTTCGCGGTCGTCGCGCTGGTGGGCGTGGGAACCCTCATCGCACAGGATTTAAGGCGCGGCTGACGCGGTTGCCGCCCGGGGAGGCACGCTTTTCCCTGTCTCGGAACGTCTGACGGATGGTAGCTTTCAGCAGACACCAATCCCTCTCTCGAGACCGATATGGGAAAGATCACTCAGGAGCTGGCCACCGAGCAGGAAGCGCGCGATGTCGCGGAAGCGGCACGTGAGAGCGACTGGGTCGAGCCGAGCTTCCTCCGCGAGCTCTTCTTGGGGCGGCTTCGCCTCGACCTGATTCACCCGTTTCCACCCGAGAACGACGTCGAGGCCGAGAACGCGCGTCCATTCATGGAGAAGCTGCGAACGGTGCTCGACTCGGTAGACTCCGATGCGATCGACCGCGACGGGCACATCCCCGAAGAGGTCGTGCAGAAGTTCCGCGACATCGGCGCCTTTGGAATCAAGATTCCGCGCGAGTACGGCGGTCTCGGTCTCTCGCAGATCAGCTACATCCGCGCAATCGGGATGGTCACGAGCAAGGACGGATCGCTCACCGCGCTCCTCTCCGCGCACCAGTCGATCGGGCTGCCGCAGCCGCTCAAACTCTTCGGCACCGACGCGCAGAAGAAGAAGTTCTTCCCGCGCCTCGCGAAGGGCGCGATCTCCGCCTTCGCGCTCACGGAGACGGACGCCGGCAGCGATCCCGCGAACATGCGCACGCACGCGACGATCTCCGAGGATGGAACGCACTACATCCTCAACGGCACGAAGCTCTGGTGCACGAATGGCACGCGCGCCGAGCTGATGGTGGTGATGGCGCGCACGCCGGATGCGGTCGTCAACGGGAAGCCGAAGAAGCAGATCACGGCGTTTATCGTCGAGACGAGCTGGCCCGGCGTCGAGGTCGTGCACCGCTCGCGCTTCATGGGACTCAAGGCGATCGAGAACGGCGTCATCCGCTTCGACAACGTGCGCGTCCCGAAGGAAAACATCCTCTGGGGCGAAGGGAAGGGACTCAAGCTCGCGCTCATCACGCTCAACACGGGGCGGCTCACCCTGCCCGCCAGCGCGGCGTACGGCGCGAAGGCGATGCTCCAGATCGTGCGCGAGTGGGGGAACGATCGCGTGCAGTGGGGGCAGCCGATCGGGAAGCACGAGGCGATCGCGCAGAAGATCGCGCTCATGGCGGCGAACACCTTCGCGATGGAGTCGATCGCCGAGCTGGCGAGCGCGATGGCGGACCGCGGCGGCTACGACATCCGCCTCGAGGCCGCGATCGCGAAGCTATGGAACACGGAAGCCGGGTGGCGCATCGTCGACGACGCGCTGCAGATTCGCGGCGGCCGAGGTTACGAGACGGCGGACTCGCTCAAGGCGCGCGGCGAGGCGCCGATTCCCGTCGAGCGCGCGATGCGTGACTTCCGCATCAACCTGATCTTCGAGGGGTCTTCGGAGATCATGCGGCTCTTCATCGCGCGCGAGGCGGTGGATCATCACTTCAAGACGGCGTTCGACGTCGTCAATCCGAAAGCATCCGGAAAGGAGAAGTGGGACGCGCTCGTCCGCTCGGCCAAATTCTACCCGACGTGGTACACGACGCGGTGGATCGGGAACATGAAGGGCTACGGCGAGTTCGGTGCGCTCGCGAAGCACGTGCGGTTCATCGACGGAACGGCTCGTAAGCTCGGCCGCGCGATCTTCCACGCGATGGTGAAGCTCGGTCCGAAGCTGGAGCGGCGGCAGATGGTGCTCTTCCGCGCAGTGGACATTGGCGCGGAGCTGTTCGCGATGAGCGCGGCGTGCTCGCGCGCGCAGATGCTGAGCAAAAAGGGCGAGGCGAATGCAATCGACCTGGCTGACCTGTTCTGCCGCGAGTCGCGCCTCCGCATCGCCGCGCACTTCGACAATCTCTTCGGCGTGAACGACGCGGCGATCTACCGCGTGTCGCAGCAGGTGCTGAAGGGCGAGTACGAGTGGCTGGAGCACGGCATCATCGACGCGCCGGAGCCGTCGCCGAGCGGAATGGCGGCGGAGCGGGAGAGCGAGCGTCCGGAGCCGGCGGTGGTCGGGTAGCCACGATCGGCAGCAACTGTCGCAGTCTACTTCTTCTTGAAGCCGTCCTGCGGCAGGTCGGGGAAGGTGATCTTGTGATTCCCCGGCTGGATTCCCTCGACGCGACCGAGGCCGTTGCCGTCGGTCACGCCGTGAATGACCTGACCGTCCGGAGTCTCGAGACGGAACCTCGTGTTCGCGACACCGAAGCCGCCGCGGTCCTGCATGAGGATCTCGATCCACGTCGTCTTCGCGGTTTCGAGATTGGCACCGTCGTCCCGGCCGCCGGGAGCGGGCGCGCCGACCGCGGGCTTCGAGTTGTTCCCCCCGGTCTCGCCGATCATGACGGTGGCGGCGCCCGGCCCCGCGATGGCTCCTCCGTGCGCGGTTGGATCGCCGACGCGTGCGGCCGCGCGCCCCGCGATGAGCACCCCCGTCGATCCCATCGACACCGTCGCCGGCGGCCCCACGCAGATGCACACGTCCCCGACGACCGATGCCGGCATTCCTTCGACGAGCACCGTCGCGACGCCGGGGCCCAGGATCGGACCGCCTACGTGCGGGATCGGCACCACAGCGGGGCTCTGCATCGGGCAGAGATGATTGTCGTTCACGCGCGCGGCTGGCGGCATCGCATTCTCTCCGGAATTTCGCTCTCTCGCTCTGGCCCCTACGCCGCCAGAGCGATAAAATCTGGCTATCGTTCCACTCCCCCGATAGCCAGACGATTCACATGAGCAGCCAACACACGGTCGAGGCCGGGGAGACCCTCTCCAGCATCGCCAAGGCCAATAATTTTGCCAACTTTCTGACCATCTGGAACGACGCGGGGAACGCCGACCTCCGCCAACTCCGGCACGATCCGCACATCCTCCAGCCCGGGGACGTCGTCGTCATCCCCGACCTTCCCGAGAACGTCTCGCAAGGCGCGAACGACCAGCGACATGTCTTCGCGCTCGAGTCGCCCGCGCTGCTGCTCAACCTGAAGATCGAGGATCTCGACGAGAGGCCGGTTGCGAACGAGCCATGCACGCTTCGCGTCGATGGGAAGGACGACAACGGACGCGAGGCGCTCGAGGACGAGTTCGATCTCACCACGGACAAGAACGGCAAGCTGTCGCAGGAGATACTCGAAGATGCCAATCTCGCCGAGCTGAAGATCGGGGACGATCACCTCCTGATCGCGATCGGACTGCTCGACCCCGTGCGCTCAGACAAGGGAATGCAGGCGCGTCTCAACAACCTCGGCTACTTCGCCGGCTTCAACGAGCTCGATCGCGAGCAGCTGCGCTGGGCGATCGAGGAGTTTCAGCACGATCACGGGATCAAGCCGCAGAACGGCGATCTCGATGACAAGCGCAACACGTCGAAGATCGACCAGACGAAGAACAAGCTCGCCCAGATCCACGGCGATCATGATCGCGCATGAGCAACACCGTCGAACCCATCGCGCAGTGGAGCGGGACTGATGGCTGAAGGGATGTTCATTCCCGACATGGTCGAGGAGGACGACGGCGGGATCGCGGCCGATCATGCGCCAAGACTCACGCTTCCGGTGCTCGCTGCGCCATTCACGGACGCGCAGAAGACCAACTTCAACACCTTTCGCCGCTCACTCGTCTGCGTCGCGTGCAAGGACGTGCCGGGGAGCCACTACGCCTTCGACTCATCCGTGCTCGCCCCGGAATCGAGCAAGGGCTTTGCGGCGCTCAAGGGAATTCTCGATCGTCACCCGGGTTCGCCGCTCTCGATCTTCGGCCACGCCGACCCGGAGGGAACGGAGATCTACAACAAGTTCCTGAGCGAGCGGCGCGCCGAGGTGGTGTTCGGGATGCTCGTTCGCGACGTGCCCACGTGGGAACGCCTCTTTTCCGATCACAAGGACACGCCGGGCGATGTCTGGGGCGACCCCGCTGTAGAGCGCATGCTCGGCGCGCTCGGCTTCAAGGCCGACGTGGCGAACGACGAGAAGCTTGGCGACGTGATCAAGCGCTATCAGACCGATCGGGGGATCGCGCCATCGGGGAAGAACGACAAGGCGCTGCGTGCGAAGCTGTTCGCGGAGTACATGGACTTCCTGTGCAGCGATGACAAGGGGGTGCCGTTCAGCCTCACGAAGGCGGACTTCCTCGGTGAAGGCGCGAAGCACGGCGCATTCCAGGGGTGCAGCGAGTTCAATCCGCAGCTCGTGCTCGCGAAGAGCGAGGAGGATGCGTTCAAGGCCGACAAGGCGAATGGCAAGGACGCACGAGCGGAGGCGAACTTCGACAACCGTCGCGCGATCATCTACCTGTTCAAGGCCGGCTCGAAGATCAATCCAGCCAAGTGGCCGTGCCCGCGTGCGTCCGATCCCGACAAGATCAGCAAGTGCATCGCGCACTTCTGGTCGGACGGCAACGACCGGAAGGGGAAGCTGATCGACGACAAGCGACGGCGATTCGGAAAGGCGGTTCGCAATCACACCGAGCGGCTCGCGCGGATCGAGCACACCTTCGCGTGCCGTTTCTATCACGGGCTCGCGCAGCACTCGCCGTGCGAGCGCGATCTGCAGATGTGGGTGCTACAGCTGCTCGTCGATGCACCGCGCGAGCCTGGAAAGGAGACGGGGCTGGAGCAAAAGCCGCTGGCGAACGTGCGCTACGTGCTCACGGCATCGCAGGAGGTGACGGCGCCGATTCTGCGCGGGACCACGTCTGCGAACGGGGTGATCGGCATTCCGCTCTGGGTGCCGATCGCACAGATGACGCTCAAGCTCGACATGCTCTCCGCGATGCTGGGCAGCCTTCCGCCCGCGCCGGACAAGCGGGCAGACGACAATGAGGCGCCCGTGGGCGTCGATCTCGAGGTGTCGGTCGACAGCGACCAGTTCAAGGATGAGGACACCTTCGTCGGCTTTTCGCTGTTCGGTGGGAATCTCAAGCGAATCGTGACGAAGGTCGGGAATCCGAAGAGCGATCCGCTTCCGGAGCCGGACGCGCTCGAGCCCGATGCGGGAGAGCCGCCCGTCGCGCAGGACGAGCAGACGCTCGGCGCGCGGCAGCGGCTGTACAATCTCGGCTTCGGTGTCGCGGAGCCGGAGAAGTGGACGGACGCGCAGGAGACGCAATTCATCACGCGCTTTCAGAAGGACAGGAAGTTCAATCCGGTGACGGGGAAGCTCGACCAGCAGACGGTCGACGCGCTGCGGGACGATTATGGCAGCTGATCCGGCGGGCGCATCGAGCGCATCGGGCGGCTCGGATGTCGGCGCGCAGACGGCGACGGCGCCGCCGCTCAAGCCGAACCCTGGTCCCTTCACGAAGCTCGGGAAGCGGTACGATCCGCTGTCTCGTCCCTTCCACCGAATCAACTCGCCGACGTACGACGACGGCGTCGATGCGGCGGGGCGACGGCCGACGAAGAAGCGTCCGACGGGGAAGGGGCGCGACTGCGGCTGCCGCAACGAGGACGACTTCAAGGCAAGCGTGCTCGGACAGGCGGTGGTGGGTGCCGTCGTCGACGGGCTGATCGCGGCTGCGGAGTCGTCGGTGCCGGGATCGCAAAAGGTGCTCGACGAGCTCGAAAAGAATCTGAAGAACCAGACCGGACAGGATTTTCGGCAGAAGCTGAAGGATTTTCTTTCGAATCTCCTGGAGCGGGAGCTCTTCGGATCCTTTCTGAAGTTCGTGCCGAGCTGGGTGCCGGTGAATCGCATCGGCTTCGGGCCGAACTTCGATGCGAAGGATGCGCACAACGTGCGGAACGGGCGTGAGGCCGAAGTCGAGATCGAGGGCTTTCTCGGCCGCAGCTATCAGACACACCATCATCGCCCGTACACGCAGTGGAGTCACTTCTACCAGTGGGCGTTTCACGTCATCCCACAGCCGGGGTGGCAGCATCTGTCGGGTGAGGGGAACAATCCGAACGAGCATGACTCTGATCTGGTCTCGACGAACGACCGCACCGAGGCGATCGAGCTCTACGGAGGGCCGCGTGCGCAGATCGAGTGCCTCATGGATATCGGCGCTTTTTCGAAGCCGCCGGGCGACATCCCGAACGGAACCGTGCTGCAGCATCCCGGAATCTTCTACCACAAGAGCTGGCCGTTCTGGCCGCAGTCCGGCGACTATTTCTGGGCCGCCGGCCGATACGTCTACGACTGCACCCACGAAACTGGTGACGAAGAGGACAAAAAGTCGCTGCGGTACCCAACGCTGATCAATCCGACGAAGGCGTTCGCGACGGCGCGCTACGAGGCGCATCTCTTCGAGGAGGCCGACGAGCCAATCCCCGTCGTGAGCTTTTCGTTTTTCGCGTCCCGGAGGGGCGGGTACTACGACTTCAAGGACAAGCACATCGAGTTCAACGGTGACAACTACGAGTTTCTCGTCGATCTCCCGCCGGTGCCCGACGAGACGATCGCGTACGCGATCGGACAAGTCGCGGATTTCGCGCTGAACACGCTCGTGATTCGCCCGCGGCTGCTCAAGACGATCGAGTTCGCGCCCTACAAGGCGGGAAGCGAGTCGCCGATTCCGCCGTCGAAGTGGTTCATCAAGGATCCGATCATCCAGTTCATCAAGCCGCCGAAGGGACAGCTACCGCGGATCGTGAAGGTGACGATCCCGATGAAGGACATTCCGGATGACAAGGATGCGTACGGCTTCACGCTCACGATGGGATGGCTCGCACCGGGTGCGGACACCGGAGTGAAGAAGGTGACGGTGAAGCTCGACTCGCTCACGATGCTGCAGGAGCGGAACAACCTGCGCATCAGCGTGAGTGTGAATGGCCGAATGATCTTCATTCCGACGACGAAGCCCTCGAAGGTGCTGACGGGGCCGCGCGACGCGATGCAGCAGTTTCCGGAGGACGCCGGGCTCGTGCTCTTTCTCCCACGCGAGAAGCGCGTGCGCGTCACCGCCGCCGGTTACACGCGCTTCGGTTTCGGCCAGTTCCTCGAGGAGAAGCCGACAGTCGATTCGGATTCGCGGAAGGATCGACGGCTCTCGATCGGCGGCGTCATCAACATCGATCCGGAAACGGAAGAGGTAATCAAGGAAGCCCTCAAGAAGAAGCTCGGAGATCTCGTCCCCGAGAAGTTCTGGGGGAAGCTCAAGAAGGTGCAGGAAGTGCTCGACGACGACACCTTTCGCGATCTCCTCGGCAAGGCCGCGGAGGATCTGGTGGGGCAGCGTCGCGTTGCCGTCTGGGAGGCGGACATCGATTTCCAGGAGTCGGATGCGGCGAAGAAGGACAACGTCGCGTGCGCGGCGGCGCGGGAGATGAAGGTTTTCCCGTTGAGTGCCTTCAACAAGGAGAATGCGCCGCTGGGCTTCCTCGAGTTCGGGGCGTTCGCCGCTGGCACGACCCCGCAGAATCCGCGAGAGTTCGACGTCGTGAACATGGTCGACAAGCTTGCAAAACAGGGAGGCGCGAGCACGACGGTCGAGTTTCACACGCTGCGTTCGTTCCAGACCGCCGAAGGCGGATTCATCGCGTTCGAGCAAAACCGCGACAGCGACGATTACCTGCTCAAGGTGACCGCCACGATCGCGGATCCCGATCCGCCGAAGTAGGACTCCCCGTGACCGCGATACGCGTGACCCTCGACTCGCTCCTGCACGCCGGCTCGACGTTGCTGCTCGTGCCGCTCGCGCTGCACGCGAGCGTGGGACGGGATAGCTCGCGCACATCCGCGCGCTCCACCATCACAGACGCCGTCGCCGTGCGCGCCGCTGCGCCGCCCGTTATCGACGGGAAGGATGACGACGCGATCTGGCGCACCGCGCCGGAGATCACGGCCTTCCAGCAGCTCTCCCCCAACAGCGGCGCGGCCCCGTCGTTCCGCACGTCGGTGAAGGTCTCGTACGACGATCGCTACCTCTATGTGCTCGTGCGCATGTACGATCCGCATCCGGACAGCATTCGCGCGTATCTCAGCCGGCGCGACGTCTCCACGCCGTCCGATCGCGTGAAGATCATGATCGACTCGTATCACGACCGGCGCACGGGCTACGAGCTCGCCGTGAACCCAAAGGGGGTGAAGGCCGACTTCTACACCTTCAACGACAACGAGGAAGATCCGTCGTGGGACGGGGTGTGGGATGTCGCCACCTCCATCGATGCGAAGGGGTGGGTCGCCGAGTACCGCGTGCCGTTCAGCCAGATGCGCTTTCCGCGCGAGCCGAGCCACGTCTTCGGCTTCAGCGTCGTCCGCGACATCGCGCGCCTCAATGAGAAGGACAGCTGGCCACTCATCCGGCGCGACCGCACCGGGATCGCATCGCAGTTCGGTGAGCTCACCGGCATCGATGGGCTCGTTACGCCGCGCCACCTCGAGGTGATGCCGTACGCGGTGACGAAGAACATCACGACGACCACGCCGTCGCTTGTGTACGGTCGGCAGCAGCAGATCACCGGCGGCGCGGACCTCAAGTACGGCGTGACATCGAATCTCACGCTCGATGCCACCGTGAATCCCGATTTCGGACAGGTCGAGGCGGATCCCGCGGTGCTCAACCTCTCCGCCTTCGAGACCTTCTACCCCGAGAAGCGCCCGTTCTTCATCGAGGGGACGGGTATCTTCCGCTTCGATCTGCAGTGCCATCACGGGAGCTGCAGCGGCTTGTTCTACTCGCGCCG
>JALYSW010000094.1 GCA_030854615.1 Gemmatimonadota bacterium | reverse complement strand
AGCTTCTGCTCCATGATCCCCGCGTAGTGGTACAGCGTGACGATGTCGGTGGACTGAAGCGTGAACTGGTAGAGGCTCTTGCTCGAGCGTCCGCCGATGTTGATCGGAGGAGGATTGGTGATGTAGACGCGCGTGCCGGGAACGGCCGAAAGCTTCCTGGTGAGCTCGCGCGCAACGGCATCGGCGTCGAGCTTGCGGTCCGGGGGATTCGTCAGATGCATGAAGAGACGTCCCTGATTGATCGTCGGCGAGCGTCCGCCGGCGCCGACCGAGGACATGAATCCCTGGACATTCGAATCCTGCGATACGATCGCCGCGAGCTGCTTCTGGTGCTCGACGACCGCGTCGAACGAGGTCCCCTGCTCGGTCTCCGTCGTGCCGCTGAGCTGCGACGTATCCTCGCTCGGCAGGAAGCCCTTGGGCACGATGGCGCCGAGCACGAGGGTGCCGATGAGGATGAGCCCGGAGAAGGCGACTGCGTACGGGCGGTGATCCATCACCCAGCGGAGTGTCCGCTCGTAGAAGGCGAGCACGCGATCGTAGATGCCCTCGGTAACCGCGAAGAATCTGTTCGGCGTCTCCTCGTGATGCGGTTTGAGGAAGCGGCTGCAGAGCATCGGGGTGAGCGTGAGCGACACGAAGCCCGAGACGATGATCGACACACCGATGGTGACGGCGAACTCGTGGAAGAGCCGGCCGACCAGCCCGCCGAGGAAGAGCACGGGGACGAAGACGGCGACGAGCGAGAGCGTCATCGAGAGGATCGTGAAGCCGATCTCGCGTGAGCCGACCAATGCCGACTCGAAGACCGGCTCCCCATTCTCGATGTGTCGCACGATGTTCTCGAGCATCACGATCGCGTCGTCGACGACGAAGCCGACTGAGAGCGTGAGCGCCATCAGCGAGAGATTGTCGAGACTGTAGTCGAGGAGATACATCACCGCAAAGGTGCCGACGAGTGACATCGGGAGCGCGAGGCTCGGGATGATCGTCGCCGAGACGTTGCGGAGGAAGATGAAGATCACGAGCACGACGAGGATCAGCGTGAGCATGAGCGTGAACTTCACGTCGCGTACGGATGCCTCGATCGTCTCGGACTTGTCGTAAAGCGTCTGCACGGTGACGGAGCCGGGGAACTGGCTCTCCATCTCCGCCATCGCTGCCTTCACGAGCTTCGCGACTTCGACCGTGTTCGTGCCGGGCTGGCGCTGCACGGCGAGGACGATGGCGCGCTGTCCGTTGTACCAGCTCGCGACCTTGCTGTCCTGCACGCCGTCGATGACGGTGCCGACATCCTGCAGGCGAACGGGTGCGCCGTTTCTGTACGCGATGATGAGCGGACTGAAGTCTTTCGCGTTGTTGAGCTGCCCGTTCGTCTGCACCGTGTACGCCTTGTCGGTTCCCCACAGCACGCCGGTGGGGAGATTGACGTTGCCGGTGTTCACCGCGTCGGCGACCTCGTCGATGCCGATCTTGCGCGTGGCGAGTGCCTGCGGATCGAGCTGGATGCGCACCGCGTATTTCTGTGAGCCGTAGACCTGCACCTGCGCGACACCCGATACCGTCGAGATGCGCTGCGCCAGGAAGGTCTCGGCGTATTCGTCGAGCTGGGAGAGCGGGAGCGTGGTGCTGCGGAGCGCGAAGTAGAGGATCGGCGACGCAGATGGATCGACTTTCTGGTACGAGGGCGGGACGATGTTCTGGGGGAGCCGCCGCAGTGTCTGCGAGATGGCAGCCTGCACGTCGGCGGCGGCCGCGTCGATGTTGCGGTCGAGCGCGAACTGCAGCGTGATGCTCGTGGAGCCGAGCGCGCTTTGCGACGTCATCGCGTCGACGCCCGCGATGGTCGAGAACTGTTTCTCGAGCGGCGTCGCGACCGACGAGGCCATCGTCTCCGGGCTTGCGCCGGGGAGCGATGCACTCACCGAGACGGTTGGATAATCGACGGTCGGCAGATCGCTCACCGCGAGCTTGCGGTAGGAGACGGCCCCGAAGAGAAGAATGCCCGCCATGACGAGTGTCGTCATGACGGGACGCCTGATGAACAGCGCTGAAATACTCATCCGGCCCTCTGCTGATCTCCGCCGGCGGGCGGCTTGATCTGAACCCTGGTTCCCGTGTTCAATCGCAGCTGGCCATCCGTGACGACGATCTCGCCGGGCTTGATTCCCTGCGAGATGATCGTGACGTCGCCCGCTGCACGGTCGATGGTGATCTCGCGCTGCGTCGCGGTGCTATCGGCGTTGACCACGAAGATGTAGTTGCCGTTCTGCCCTTCGACCACGGCCTGCGTGGGGACGACGATTGCGTCCTGCTGCTGGAAGAGCTGGAGCGAGGTCGTCACGAACTCGCCCGGCCAGAGCGCGCCATCCTTATTTTCGAAGGTGCCCTTGAGGAGGATCGTCCCCGTCGTCGTATCGATCGCATTGTCGACGAAGGAGAGTGTCCCCGTGCTTGCCGTTCCCGGCGCGTTGGCCGGGCGCGCGCTCACCGGCAAGGTCGCCGATGCGTACTGGCGAATGCGCGGCAGGCTCGATGCGGGGACGGCGAAGCGCACGAGGATTGGGTGGATCTGGTTCACCGTGACGAGCGGCGTGACCGCGGGGACTCTCGCGAGATAGCCAACGCGCACCTGCAGACTCCCCGCGCGTCCCGAGATCGGCGAGCGAATGGTCGCGTACTGCAGATTGAGCCGCGCCTGCTGCGCCATCGCCTGGTCCGATGCGAGCGTCGCCTGCATCGAAGCCTCGGTGGTCTTCACCTGCTCCATCTGCTGCGCGGTGACGTAGTTCTTGTCGACGAGTGCGCCGTAGCGACTCACGTCGGAGCTCGCGCTCGCGAGCTGCGCCTTGTCGCGCGCTACGACCGCGAGTGCCTGGTCGAGCGTCGCCTGATAGGTGCGGGCATCGATCTCGAAGAGCGGCTGTCCCTCTTTCACGTCGTCCCCTTCCTTAAAGAGGATCTTCGTGATGATCCCGCCCACCTGCGGCTGGATCGCGACGGTCTGCATCGGCTCGACGGTACCGTTGGCCTGCAGCGCGTAGGGCACGGTTCGGAGCTCGGCCTTGCCGACGGTGACCGGTACGGCGGCGGAGGGCGGTGGCGCTTCCTTGCCGCAGGCGACGAGAGCGCTCGCGGCCGCCAGCGCGGCGACGAGATGGAGCAAACGACGATCGATCATTGCGGTGGTGCCTCTCGAGTGGTGTCCGGGGTGACGCGAATGTTCGCGTTCCCGCCTGTATCCAGAACGCCGGTGTCGTGTGCGAGTTGCGCGAGCGCCGTCTGCCAGACCCACCGCGCCTGCACCTGCTGTGCGCGCGCGGACGCGAGTGCGCTCTGCGCCGTGAGCAGATCGACGAAGAGCCCTACCCCCGCGCGGTAGCGGCCGAGCGCCGCGTCCTCGGAGGACTGGGCGCTCTCGAGCAGATCGTCGGCGGTTATGACACGGCGCGCGGCCGTTTGCAGCGCATAGTACGAGCTGAAAACCTGAAATTGTACCTGCTGCTTCACGGACGCCGCGCGTGCGAGTGCGGCGTCCGCCTCGGCGCGCGCCTGCTTGACTGCGTACTGGCGCGAGAAGCCGGAGAAAATAGGGATCGCCAGACCGACGGACACGGTGTAGTTGCTCACTCCGCCCGGAAGTGTCTGCACATAGGTCCGACCGCCCGTTCCCGTGGCGCGAATCGACGGGAAGAGATTCCCCCGCGCGGCGCGCACGTTGCCGATTGCCTGACGATACTCCGCCTGCGCCGATGCGAGATCGGGGCGGCTCTCGACGGCCTGCGCGATGAGTGCGCCGACGCTGTCGGTGGCCGGCCCGACGTTCGTCGCCGGTGCGGCCTCGATGTCATACGGCGCATTCGCCGGCAGCCCCATTGCGGCTGCAAGCGCGCCGCGCGTCGTCTGCAGATCGCCCTCGGTGGTCTCGAGCGTCAGCTTCGCCTGCGAGAGAGCGGTCTTCGCCTGGAGGACGTCGGCGATCGTCGCGAGGCCGACGTGCTGGCGCTGCTGCGTCGACTCGAGGCTCGTCTCCGCCTCCTTCACACTCAGGCGCTCGGACTCGACGAGCCCCTTGTTCGCCATGTAGTTGAAGTACGCGCTCTCGACTTCGAGCACGACGTTCTGCAGCGTCGCGTTGTGCGTCCAGTTTGCGGCAATGAGCGCTTGCCGTGCGCTCTCGATGGTGCCGGCGCGTCCGCCGAGATCGGCGATCAGCCAGCTGACGCTGAGCGTCGGTCCGTAGTTGGTCTGTGTGAGCGATGGACGCAGCACGCTGTCGTTGCTGAACGTGGGCGACGACTTGAGATGCGTCACGCCGATCTCGCCGTCGATGGTCGGATAGTACAGCGCCTTCGAGCCGCCGTACGCCGCAGCTGCGGCACGCGCGTTCGCCCACGAGAGCTGGGTCTCGGGATTGTTGCGGAGCGCGAGGTCGACGACGTCGCCCATCGTGAGCGTATTGGCGCGCGCGAGGAGATCGGGGGGAAAAGAGGCTGGCGCTGCGGGAAGGGTATCGCGCGGCGGTGCTGGTGGCGTCCATTCCCGGTTGGGGGCGGGCGCAGTGCCCGCGACTCCGGCTACCGATGGCGTGCCCGCACATCCGGCGCACAGCAGCACTGCAGCAATCTGTCGAACTCTCTTCACGAAGCGGACACGGGTGAAAGGACGGACTCTGCCTTTATACGCGCGCCCTCACTACCCTGTTGGGGACAGTGGAGATTCACGACGTGCTCAAGCGGTTCGCGTTTCCTCTCGCCGTGCGATTACTGCGCCGAGCGCCTCGACTACGGCAGGATCGAACAGGGTGCCCACGAGGCTGTTGATCGTGATCATCGCGAGGGCGGGGGAAACGGCGTCGCGATAGGGGCGTATCGAGGTGAGGGCATCGTACGCATCGGCGGCGGCTATGATGCGACCCCCCAACGAGATAGCCTCGCCGGCGACCCCTCGTGGATAGCCTCGCCCATCGAGGTGCTCGTGGTGGTCGCAGACGTAGTCGAGCACGCGGCCGAGGTAGCGGAGTGGGGAGAGGATCTGCATGCCGATGCGGACGTGCTCCTGGACATGGCTCATCTCCTCGGCCGTGAGCTCGCCGGCCTTGGCGAGCACGATCTCGCTGACGCCCGCCGTACCGACATCGTGCAGCAGGCCGGCGATGCGGACGGCCTCGATGGTGGCATCGTCGAGTCCCATGTGGCCGGCGACGGCCATCGCGAGTGCGGCGACGCGATCGGAGTGCCCCTTCATGAAGAGGCTCTTGGTCTCCATCGCGCTGATGACAGAGTGCGCGACGTCGACGGTGAGATGCTCGAGCGACATCCGCTCGCGCTCTATGGCCTCGAGCTTGCGCGCGGCGTCCGCGAGAGCGGCATGATCGGCGCGTCGCTGCTCGATCGAGCGCGAGCGCTTCGCGAGCGCCTCGACGACGGCGCGATGGAGGTCGACAAGCTCGATCGGCTTGACGAGATAGTTGGCTGCGCCGCGGGCGAGCGCGGTGCTCGCGGTGACTGCGTCGTTGACGGCGGAGAGCATCACGATGGCGAGCTCGGGCTCCTTCGCGAGCGCCGGAGTGATGAGCTCGAGCCCCGTCATCCCGGGCATGCGCACGTCGCACACCATCGCCTCGAAGTGCGTGTGTTGCATCGCCTCGAGCGCAGCGGCGCCCGAGGCGACGGGCACCGCGTGGAAGCCGCGCATCTTGAGGAAGCGCGAGAGCGCCGTGCGGATCGCCGCCTCATCGTCGACGACGAGCACGGGGGTGAGTGCAGAAGTGTCGGAAGGCTCGATGGGGGTGACCGCCGCTCCTTCGTTGGACATGAGCTTGAGCGTCATGCGGGTGTCTCGTCTGCGGGCAGCGTGAGGCGGAAGGTCGCACCGGCGCCGGGTGCGCTGTGCACGGTAAGCGTGCCACCGTGGGTCTGCACGATCCCGAAGCTGACGCTGAGGCCGAGGCCTGTGCCTGTGCCTTCGGGCTTCGTCGTGAAGAACGGTTCGAATATACGCTTCTGGACTTCGACAGTCATCCCCTGACCTGTGTCTGACACTTCGACGATCACCCGTCCCGCAGAGACACTGGTCCGCAACGTGATGATTTTCTTAGGGCAGTTCGCGAGTGCGTGCTCGGCATTGACGACGAGGTTGAGGAGCACCTGCTGCAGCTGACGGTCGTCCCCGCGCACGCGCGGGAGCGACGGCGCGAGCTCCTGCCGCATCTCGATCCGCGCCGTACGCAACCCGTAGGTGCGCAGGCGCATCGTCTGCTCGATGAGCGGATTCATATCGATCGGAACGCTGCGCGGGCCGGTCTTTCTCGCGAAGGTGAGCAGGTCGCGAATGACGCTCACAGCGCGGTCGGCCTCGCGCTTGATCATCTGCGCCGCCTCGAGCTGGTCGGGAGTCAGGAGCTCTTCCTGGAGCAGCTGGGCGAATGCGGAGATACCGGTGAGCGGGTTGTTCACCTCGTGCGCGACCCCGGCCACGAGCTCACCCAGCGCAACGAGCTTCTCCGACTGCCGCAGCTGCTCGGCGACGCGCCGCTCCTCGGTGAGGTCGCGCGTGTTGATGACGCTGGCGGTGATCTCGCCTTCGTCGTTGACGATGTTGTTGATGCTCAGCCACGCGGGAAACTCCGATCCGTTCTTTCGCTGCAGCAGGAGCTCGCCGGACCACGAGCCGGACGCGGCGAGATCCTCGCGCGATGCCTCGCGCGTGTGGTCGTGCGCGCGCACGGTGGGCATCACGGTGAGCACGTGCGACGGCAGGCCGATGAGCTCCTCGCGCGTGTAGCCGTATTCGCGCAGCGCGGCGCCGTTGGCATAGAGCACGATCTCGTCGCGCGAGCGAATGAGCACCGGCTGATCCATCGCCTCGAGCGCGACCGCGAGCGCGCGCGCGCGCTCGTTCGCCGCGCGCTCCGCAGCGGTCGCGTGCGCCCGCGCGATCGCGGTGCCCGCCTGCCGCGCGATCAGCATCACGATGTCGACCACTTCCTTGTCGTACGCATCGGGGCGATGCGATTGCGCTTGCAACACGCCCAGCACCTGCTCGCCGTTCACGATCGGGGCGCTGAGGACGACGACCATGCCGGGGTGCATGCTCGTGGTAGAGTCCTCCGCGCCGGAGATCGTGGAGACGTTCGGCTGGCCGGTGCGGAAGGCGCTGACGAGACTCACGTCCGGGAGGGAGCCCGGCACCATCGGGATGCACATCGAGCTGTCGGCGCTTCCAACGATCCCGTTTCTCACGATGTACTCGGAGGCGAGTACGTCGCGATGCTGGTCGTGGCGCATCAGCACGAAGCACGGCGCATCGACGATCGACGCCACCGCGCGATAGCTCTCGGCGTAGACTTCCGCGAGAGATGTGGCGGCGGAGATTGCCTGCTGCACCTTCGCGACCGCGGCGAGCCGCTGCGCACGCTGCTCGACGCGCTCGAGGAGGAGTGCGTTGCGCAGCGCGAGCGCACAGTGTCCGCCGAAGTCGATGAGCAGCGTGCGCTGCTCGTCGTCGAAGCTCTGCATCGTGCAATAGCGCAGGACGAGCAGCCCCTGCAGACGACCCTCGACACCGAGTGGGATGCAGGCCATCGAGCGAATCCCCGCTTTCTCCGTGAGCGCGAGCAGCGTCTTGTCCTTGACCCCCGCGACATCGCGCAGGAAGCGCGGCGTTCCCGAGCGGAAGGTCTCGCCGCGCGTGCCCTCCCAGAAGTCGGCCGCCGCGAGCTCCGCGGCGTCTTTCGCCACTCCGGTCGACAGCGCGACCGTGACGATGCCACCTATCGCCGCCGCCTGGTAGAGAGCGGCGCCATCGGCGTCGAGCGCGGTGCTCGCGATGCGCTCGATGTCCGCGTAGATCTCGTCGGGGGTGACGTGCATTGCGAGACTGCGGGCCGAGCTGGCGAGGATGCTCGCGTGCTCCATCGCTCGCACGGACTGGCGATAGAGGCGTGCGTTGTCGATCGCGATCGCCGCGTGATTCGCGAGCGCGAGGAGCAGCTCCTCGTCGTGCGAATCGAAGCGGCGCTGGGGGACATCGAAGACGGTGATCGCGCCGATAACGAGTCCGTTCGCCAGGCAGGGGACGGCTACGAAGTTTCCCGCCTCGGGCGCGTCACGCGGAGGGACCCAGAGCGGGAGAGCGCCAGACGACGAGATGCTGCCGAAGGCATCGGTTGCGGAGACGGCGAGATCGCCCGGATCGCCGTGCGTGGCGGCGATGACCATAGATCCATTCTCGACGAGGCCGAGGCGCGCGCCGCGCGCATGCAGCAGCTCCGCCGCGTGCCGCACGATGAGCGCGAAGACACGGTCGAGCTCGAGCGACTGGTTGATGCGCTGCACGATTTCGGCGAGCGCGCGCGCCTCGCGCGCGCTCTGCTCGGGACTCATCGGCAGAACTCCTCCGACCACCGGCGACAACGCAGAATCGGCACCGCTAGCAGTCGATGAGCGGTGACGCGTATTCCTCAACAATTCGCATCATGGTGGGAGACGAACGCACGAATGCCAGAAGCGCGCAAGTCGCCTCCTAAGACGACCTCTTTTCTATGCCTGTAACCCCGGGATCGTTAGTGATCGCTAATCTTCGACGAACTCGATCTTCACGGGCCGGTCGATGAGTCCGCGCTCGACTCCGCGCTCGAGCAGCGCTCGCACCGCCGCTCTCCCACGATCACCGTAGTCGAGCGTCCAGTCGTTCACGTACATCCCCACGAAGGTGTCGGCCTTTCCGCGATCGAGTCCACGCGAGAACTGCATTGCGTGGTCGAGTGCCTTCACTCGGTGCTCGAGCCCGTACGCGATGCTCGCGCGCAGGTGGCGCGACACGGTGCGAATGAGATCCGCGCCGAGATCCTTGCGCACGACGTTGCCACCGAGCGGGAGGGGCAGCCCGGTTTCCTGGAACCACCTTTCGCCCATGTCGGCGATGAGATGCAGCCCGCGATCGCCGAAGGTGAGCTGCCCTTCGTGGATGAGCAGGCCGGCGTCGACGTCGCCGTTCACGACGGCATCCTCGATCGCGTCGAATGGCGTCATTACGGCCTCGAAATCCGGCTCGTAGAGCTGCATCGCGAGATACGCGGTGGTGAGCGGGCCGGGGATCGCGATGCGCTTGCCGCGCACGCCGGCTTTCGTCATCGGCGTGCGCGCGACGAGGCGCGGACCGTAGCGATCGCCCATCGAGGAGCCATGCGGCAGCAGCGCGTAGCGCTCCGTGAGATACGCGTAGGCGTGAATCGAGACCGCGGTCACCTCGAGCTCGGCCTTGAGCGCGCGCTGGTTGAGCGACTCGATGTCCTGCAGCTCGTGCACGTAGCGTAAATCACCGGTATCGATCTTCCCCTCGGCGAGCGCGTAGAACATGAAGGCGTCATCGGAGTCGGGGCTGTGGGCGACGTGAATCGTTTTGATCGGCATGTGTCTGGTCAGAGTGTCGTGCGCGCGCGGGCGTTACTTGCCCGCGAGCGCGTCTCGAATGTCGGCGTTGTGGCGGTCGTACTCGGGGAGCTTCTTCGCGAGCTCGGGCTTCTCGGCGGCGCGCAGCTTCGCGAGGTAAGTGGATGCGCCGGTCTTGTCTCCGCTGGCGCGCGCGACCTGGATCGCGAGCACGAGGCCGAGCAGGTTCGTCGGCTGCGTCGAGAGGATGCTGTCTGCTTCGATCTTCGCGGCGGGGATCGCGCCGGCGACGTAGGCGACTCGCCCCATGTCGAATCGCGCCTCGGCATCGGGGTTCGGGATCATCTGGTAGGCGGCAATCGCCATCGGCGAGAAGAACTGGACGCTGTCCTTCTTCCCTTCGGAGTCGAGGCGCATGATGCGATCGAAAAGGCGGTCGGCGCGCTCGCGCGGCGTCATGCCGGAGATGTCGGGTGCGCGCGCGCCGGGCGCGCTCGCATCGGGGGGCGCACCGCCGCCTCGCGCATCCTCGCCCTGCGGAGCACCCTGCGCCTGCGCTTGAGTCTGTGCGGCATCGACGGGCGGTGTGGAGCGAAAGCGCTGGCCGGCGAGCAGGCCGATGAGGGCGACGATCGCGATGCCGGCGACCGCCCATGGGAGCGCCGATGTGCCGGCGTCCGCGCGATGAACGCCGGTGGCGCCGGCAGCGGTGCCGCAGCGGTGGCAGAACTTCGCGCCGGGAGTGAGGATCGTCGCGCAGGAGGCACAGCGCGCGCCTGCCATCGGCGAGCCGCAATTCGCGCAGAAGTGTCCGGTGGAAAGCTCGCCACAGCTCGGACATTTGGCGGTAGCGCCCGTTGGCGGGACGCTCGATGGAGGGACTGTCATGAGGTGGAATCTACTTTGAGTTGAAGCGCGCCGCCCGAGAGCGATATTTCGGCGTTCGTATCCTTCCGCACGGACTTGCCGCCGATGTCACACGACGCCCCCGCCTTCGAGATCTCGCGCATCGATCCCCGCGAGCCGGAGGCCGCTGCGCTCATCACCGCGATGACCGCGGAGATCAGGGCGATCTACGATCACAAGATCGATGGCCACGGACACTTCAAGCCGGAAGATGTGCTGGTGCCCGGGAGCGGTTTTTACGTGGGGCGAGTGGATAAGGAGGCGGTGGCGTGCGGAGCGTTTCGTCCGCTCGAGCCGGGGATCGCCGAGATCAAGCGGATGTTCGTGGTGGCGGAGCTTCGGGGGAGGGGCTACTCAAAGGCGATGGTGTTGCTGCTCGAGCGCGAGGCGCGCGAGAGCGGCTACACGACGGTGCGCCTCGAGACCCGACCGCTCCAGCACGCGGCGATCGCGCTGTACGAGAATCTCGGCTATGTGCGCATTCCAGGCTACGGAATTTACGCGGGGCAGGAGGCCGCGTGTCTGTGCTACGAGAAGTCGCTCGTGCGGTGAGTGTTCACGGCTTATTCGTGTCGCTCGCGGTCGCGGACTTGTTTGCCTCGATTCCCGCCGCCGCATCGCGCTCGGCGCGCGCGGCCGGGCGCGCCACCCACTCCGCCGCCCGCGACGAAAGCAGACTGACACCAACGATCGCGAACAGCACGAGCGCAACGTCCCGACCCACGCCGCCCAGGAACGCCAGCAGGAGTATCGTCGGGTCGTCCTCAATGTCCTACCGTACACCATGGAGCAGAAAAAGGCCGACGCATGATCACGTCGGCCCTTCTCGTACCATGTAACCGTGTGATTACAACGGGAAGAGCATCTCGCGGTACTTCGGCAGTGGCCACATGTCGTCGCTCACCGCCAACTCGAGCGCGTCGCAGCACTCGCGCACATCCGCCATCCGCTCCGCGCCCGCCGACGTCAGCAGCCTCGACTGCGCTTCGAGCGCCTCGTGCATCCCCTCGGCCTTCGCCGTCACCTTGCCCAGTGCCGTGCGGCGCGTCTGCAGCGCCGCAATCAGCGCTCCGAGCTCGTTCGCCGCGTCGATCTGCGGTACGATCTTGATCCCCGCCACTTTCGCATTCGCAGCGGACTCCATGAGCACCGCCGAGTAGTTGAAGGCGGCCGGGAGAACCATCGTGTCGACCAGCTCCTCGAGCGTATGCATCTCGATGAGCATGTCCTTCACGTAGCGTTCGAGCCGAATATGGTAGCGCGACTCGATCTCCGGCCCGCTGAGAATTCCCAGCTTCGTGAGCACCGCGCGCGAATCCTTCGTGAGCAGCTGCGCCAGCGCTTCCGGTGTGCGGCGAAGGTTGAGCAAGCCGCGCTTCTCGGCCTCGATTACCCAGTCGTTCGAGTAGTTGTTCCCCTCGAAGCGAACGTGCGCCGTTTCCTTGAACGCTTCACGCACGACCTTGAGTACCGCGTCGTCCACCGACTTGGTCTTCTTCATCGTGTCACGCAGCGTTTCCGTGAGCTCGCCGAGCGCCTCGGCGACGCAGGCATTGACGAGCATTACCGGGAAGGCGATCGACTGCGACGAGCCCACCGCGCGGAACTCGAACTTCGCGCCCGTGAACGCGAACGGCGATGTGCGATTGCGATCCGTGTTGTCCTTCTCGACTTCCGGCAGCCTCGCGACGCCGAGCTTGATCATCGCCTGCTTCGCATCGCTCGGCGACGTCTTCCCCGCTGCGATGTCCTCGATCACGCGCGTCAGCATCGCGCCCATGAACACGGACATGATCGCGGGCGGCGCTTCGTTCGCGCCGAGGCGATGCTCGTTCCCGGACGTACCGATGCCGGCGCGGAGGAGACCCGCGTGCTTGTGCACACCCTTGAGCACGGCCGCCAGGAACATCAAGAAGCGAATGTTCTGGTGCGGCGTCTTCCCCGGCTTGAGCAGGTTCGTTCCATCGATCGACGAATCGTCAGACGTGATCGCCATCGACCAGTTGCAGTGCTTTCCCGATCCGTTGATGCCGGCGAATGGCTTCTCGTGCAGCAGCGCCTGAAGCCCGTGGCGCAGCGCGACGCGGCGCAGCACCGACATCACGAGCTGGTTGTGGTCGACGCTGAGATCCGTCTCCTCGAACATCGGCGCCATCTCGAACTGGCTCGGCGCGACCTCGTTGTGCCGCGTGACGATCGGCACGCCGAGCTTGTAGAGCTCGTGCTCGACTTCCGCGATACACGCCTGCACACGCTCGGGGATGCCGCCGAAGTAGTGATCCTCGAGCTGCTGTCCCCGCGGGGGCGGAGCGCCGATCAGTGTGCGCCCAGACATGACGAGATCGGGGCGGAGCGCGAAGTGATTGCGGTCGATCAGGAAATATTCCTGCTCCGGTCCCATCGTCGTGTACACTCGCAGCACGTTCTTCTCGCCGAGGAGCTCGAGCATCTCGATCGACTTCTTGGAGAGCGCGTCGGAGCTGCGGAGCAGCGGCGTCATCTCGTCGAGCGCCTCACCGTTGTAGCCGATGAAGACGGACGGAATACAGAGCGTGCGCGTGCTTCCCGACTCGACGATGAACACGGGCGACGCCGGGTTCCACGCGGTGTAGCCACGCGCTTCCCACGTCGCGCGAAGTCCGCCGGACGGAAAGCTCGATGCATCGGGCTCGCTCTGGATGAGCTGCGCGCCGGAGAACGACTCCATCGGCTGCTGCTTGTCGTCGAACGACAGAAACGCGTCGTGCTTCTCGGCGGTGAGCCCCGTCTGCGGCTGGAACCAGTGCGTGAAGTGCGTGACGCCGCG
>JALYSW010000092.1 GCA_030854615.1 Gemmatimonadota bacterium | reverse complement strand
GCATCCTCGTGCGTGGCGCAGATCGCACGCGCCACCGCATACGCGCGGCGCATGTGCGTGTGCACCAGCATCGCGAACGCCGGCTCGCTCCCCGCCTGCGCCTCACGCACCAACTCGCGCTCGGCGTCCGGACGCGCCGGTTCAGCCGGCGGGACGGTCATCGGGCGATCGAAGATGTGCAGCGGAACGGCGGTCATGTGGGATGATCGTGGTGTGTCGATCATACGCGCCGCTGCGAACTATCGTTGGCCAACCGGGCTCACCCGGCGGCAGGCGTGCCCTTAAGGCCCAGGGAGTCGGCAACCGGCCGCATCGACTCGATCACGAACTGAATGTGTTCGTCGAGATTCACCTCCAGCTCGGCGGCCCCCTGCGTCACGTCCTCGCGACTGACCCCACGAGCAAATCCCTTGTCCTTCATCTTCTTCTTCACCGACTTCCCATCGAGATCGAGCACGCTCTTCGACGGACGGACCAGCGCCGATGCCGTGATCAATCCCGTCAGCTCATCGACGGCGAAGAGCGCCTTCGCCATCCTCGTTTCCCGCGCGACGCCACAGTACGTCGCGTGCCCGAGGATGGCCTGCAGCATGTCCTCGGGATAGCCGCGCTCGCGGAGCATGCGCACCCCCTCCGCCGGATGCTCCGCAGTGGCCGCGTGGGCGTTGTTCGGAAAGCGCTCGTAGTCGAAGTCGTGGAGCAGTCCCGTAAGCCCCCAGCGCTCGGGATCCTCGCCGAACTTCGCGGCGTACGCCCGCATCGCCGCCTCCACCGAGAGCATGTGCGCGCGGAGCGATTCGCTCGCGGTGTGCTCGTGCACGAGCGCGAGCGCGTCATCGCGCGACGGAAGCGTGGCTTCGGAACTCACAGGGCGCTGCTCCTTATTTCTTCGTTTGCACGTGGGCGACGACGGACATCCCTGGGCGCAGCGGTCGCGTCGCTCCACACCCCTTCGTGACGGCGATGCGCACCGGAAGGCGCTGCACCACCTTCGTGAAGTTGCCGGTTGCATTGTCTGGCGGCAACAGCGCGAAGCGCGCGCCCGTCGCGCCGCTCAGGCTCTGCACCGTCCCCTCGGCCTCGCATTCGGGATACGCGTCGACTTCGATCGTCACCGGCTGACCGACGACCATCTTGTTGAGCTGCGTCTCCTTGAAGTTCGCCGTCACCCACGTTCCCGTGTCGGCGACGATCGACATCATCGTCTGGCCGGGTTGCACGAGCTGTCCAATCTCGACCTCCTTCTTCGAGATCGTTCCGGTTTCGGGCGCCTGCACATCCGTGTAGCTGAGCTGCAGCTTCGCATTGTCGAGCGCCGCCTGTTGCGCCTGCAGCCTGGCCTGCGCGAGCCGCACGCCGGCCTGCGCGTTCTGCACGGCGCCGCCCGCGGCAGCCGCCTGACGCTGTAGCGCCTCGACATCCGCTGCTGCCGCTGCGGACGCCGCCTGCGCCGCGTCGAGCTGCTGCGCCGAGACGATCTGTTTCGCCACGAGATCACGCATGCGCGCAAGATCCGCGTTCGCCTTCCGCTGATTCGCGAGCGCGGCCTGGATCTGCGCGTCCGCCGCGAAGCGATTGCCGGTGGCGGTGGCGACCGCCGCCTGCGACTGCCCCGTGAACTGACGCCCGCCCGCGGTCGACCGCGCAGCCGCGAGATCCGCCTCGGCCTGCGCGACCTTCACCTTGTACTCGGCGTCGTCGATGCGCACGAGCGTCTTCCCGCTCTGCACCGAGTCGTTGTCCTGGACCATCACCGCGGTGACGTAGCCGCCGACCTTCGCGAGCACGGGGACGATATGTCCGTCGACCTGCGCGTTGTCGGTGCTCTCGTGGCCTTGTGAGTAGATGAAGGTCTTCACGCCCCAGATGAGGGCGGCCACGATGACGACGGCGACGATCGCCAGAACGATCATCTTCTTGCGCGTCGTCTTCGGCGGAGTCTCGGCCGCAGGCTGACGCGCCGCGGGCGGTGGCGTCGTCGGCTGTGGCCGCGTGGTCGCTTGTTCGGTGGTCGTCCCCATGGTGCTTTTCCTCTGTGTCGTTAGTGCGATGAGTCTGTGACTGCAACCATTCAGGTTTACGGAAGCGCCGTGACGGAGCCGACCGCTCGTGCAAGTGCGACTTTCGCGCCCTGATAGCTCGAGAGCGCATCGACCGCCTGTGTGCGAGCGGAGTTGAGCGAAAGCGAAGCGGTGAAGACGTCTGCGTTGCCCGCGACGCCGGCGCGGAAGCGCTCCTGGGCCTGCGCGACTTCCTGCTGCGCGAGCCTGAGCGCTTCTCGTACGGCGTCGGCTTCTTCCTTCGCCGACCTGAGATCGAGCAGCGCACCGCGCACCTGGATCGCAGCCTGCTGGCGGAGGTCGCGGCGGCGGATGTCGATTTCGTTGGAGATCGCCTTCGCCTCCTCGATTCTTCCTTCGCGACGCGATCCGTCGAAGATCGGAATCGAGACCTGCACCCCCCAGTCGTACGTGCCGAGCAGGCGATCCTTCCCGATGTAGCCGTAGTCGCCGAACGCCGCGAGCGACGGGAGCCGCTCCGCCTTGATCGCCGCGACCTCCTGCTCCGCGGCGCGAATCTGCTCGTCGGCGGCGCGAAGATCGGGGCGCGTGCGCAGCGCGATGTCGATCGCGTCCGCCTCATTGATGGTCGTGTCCCGGAGCACCAGGCCGTTGAGGCTGTCGGCGAGACTCACATTCGCCGTGAGTGGCTGGCCGAGTGCGCGCAGCAGATCGAGGCGCGAGCGATCCTGCACGTTGCGCGCGACGATCAGCTGCGCGCGAATCGTGGCGAACTGCGACTGCGCGCGCGTGACATCGAGGGCAACGCCGACTCCAGCGCGCAACTCCTCGTGCGCGATGACGAGCAGCGAGTCCGCGAGCACCGAGTCGGCAACCCGTGCCCCGAGCTGCGCATCGGCGCGCTGTGCGCGCAAGTACGCGTTGGCTGCGTTCTGCGCGGACAGCTCGGCTTCGTTCGCCGCGGTCGCGCCGTACGCGCGCGCCGTGGTGCGAGCTCCCTTGATGCGCTGCAAGGCGCCGAAGTCGAAGAGCGTCTCCGTGATCTTCGCGCGCACATCGAAGATGTTGACGGGGCCAATGACCTCGCCGTTTGCGTCGAAGCCGGGGAAGGTGATGCCGAAGGTGGCCGAGTTGTAGGAGCGGCCATTCTCTGCGGCGTATCCGGAGATCGACGGGAGCAGTTCGGAGCGCGACTGCGTGATGCGCGCGGCGGCCTGCGCGGTGCGAGCGCGGGCCTCCAGCGCGGACGCGTTCTGGCGCGCGCCGAGCCGCGCGGCGTCGCCGAGGGTGAGCGGGCGGGCAAGGGCGGAGTCCTGGGCGGCCACGGTGCTGGTCGCGAGTAGAATCAACGCGAGGAGGGTGCGCAAGCTGGTGGTCATGGGTGGACGGGTGACGCGGTTGGCGCCGGAAGCTGGCCGATCGCGTGCAGACAGAAGTCCACGAGCTGATCGAGCACCTGGTTGTCGGACAGATCGCGCATGAACGGGATGCTGGCGCGCTTGGCGGCCCACACGCCGTGAATGAAGAGAACGGAATGGAGCATGCGTCCAGCGGCGAGCGGCTCGATGTCTCGGAACTCGCCGCTGGCGACGCCGCGCTTCACGATGTCGCCGAGGATGCGCATGGAGCGCATGGGGACTTCCTCGATGAATTGCTCGTAGAGATCGGGGAAGTGGTGCAGCTCGCTCAAGATGAGGCGATAGAGAATCTCGAACGACGGCGTGCGCACGTAGTCCCACGAATTGTGCAGATACTCGCGAAGCTGCTCGCGCGCGCTGGCGCTCTCGGTGATCATCGCCTCGACGGACGCGATGTGCCGCGATGGGATCTCGCGGATCATCTCGCAGAAGAGCGCTTCCTTGTTGGGGAAGTAGAGATAGATGGTGCCTTTGGAGACGCCGGCGCTGCGGGCGATGTCCTCGAGACGTGCGGCCGCGAGCCCGCGCTCGCCGAACACCTCGAGCGCTGCGTCGAGGATCTGGCGCGGGCGCTCGCCGGGGAGGCGGCGCCAGCGAGGTGCGGAACTATGGGCGGACTCAGACATCGTGCTCTGGCGGTTGAGCGAGAGTAACTAAACGGCTCGTCAGTAGAGTTGTTCCCGCGGTGAAAGACGGGGGGACGATTAACTGACTGATGAGTAAGTTACTCGAAGACTTACTATTCGTGCAACCAAACGAGCGAACTCGAGTGGATGGGATGCAAAAGAGGCGGACGCTCTCGCGCCCGCCCCGCTTTCCCTACTTCGAATCGGATTACTGCGCCGTCGCCGCCGCCGGCGGCTTCTCAGCCGCGTAGTGCACGTTCGTGAAATGAACGATGGCCGTCATCGCGACGAGTAGCGCCACTGCGCCGAGGATCATGCCGGTGAGGCCAGCCTTCAGATCTCCTTCCTTTGGTGCGGGCATCTCATTTCCTCCAAGGAAAGGTCAGGCGACCCGGACGGTCGTCATCGTGTCGTTCTGCGTGATCTTCTTCAGGACGTCGACGCCGCTCGTGATCTTGCCGAACACGGTGTGCACGCCGTTCAGGTGCCGCGTATTGTTCTCGTCGAGCACCATGAAGAACTGGCTGCCGCCGGTGTCCTTCCCGGCATGCGCCATCGAGAGCGCGCCGACGTCGTGCTTGTTGGGGTTCCCCTTGGTCTCGCACTTGATGTGGTAGCCGGGGCCGCCCGTGCCGATGCGACGGTCGCCCACCGGGAGGTCGCGCGAGAGCGGATCGCCGCCCTGCACCATGAAGTCGGGGATGACGCGGTGGAACTTCACACCGTCGTAGAAGCCGCTGTTCGCGAGCTTCTCGAAGTTGCCGGCCGCGAGCGGCGCATCCTTTTCAAAGAGCTCCGCGACAATGGTTCCGCGATTCGTCTCGATCGTAGCGTGCTTCGCCATGTAATCAACCAGCCGTTTAGGGAAGTCGAAGTCGAAGTGGAGCAGCACCCCAAGTTAATCGCGCCAACGGCCGCCCGCACCCGCACCCGCTGCTGCTCACACGCGGGACGATGGGCAGAGGTCGTTGAGCTTGCACTGCTCACAGAGCGGCGTCCGCGCGATGCAGATCCGGCGTCCGTGCTCGATCAGCAGATGTGAGACCATCGTCCAGTGCTCGGTCGGAAAGAGAGGCATGAGCTCCTGCTCGATCTTCACCGCGTCGGTCTCGCGCGTGAGGCCGAGCCGCTCGGACAGCCGCGTGACGTGGGTGTCGACGGTTATCCCGACGTTCTTATGAAAGGCATTGCCGAGCACGACGTTCGCGGTCTTGCGGCCGACGCCGGGCAGCTCGACGAGCTCCTCCATCGTATCCGGAACCTCACCGCCGTGCCGTTCGACGAGCGCCTTCGCCATCCCGATCAGGCTCTTGGTCTTGCTGCGGAAGAAGCCCGTGCTCTTGATCTCGGTCTCGAGCTCCTCGCGCTCGGCATCGGCCATCTCGGTCGGCGACGGATAGTGCGTGAAGAGCGCCGGCGTGACGAGATTGACGCCCTTGTCGGTGCTCTGCGCGCTGAGGATCGTCGCCACGAGGAGCTGGAATGCGTTCTCGTGGTTGAGCGCGCAGTGCGCGTCGGGGTACATCGCGGAGAGACGCTTGTAGTACTCCGTCGCGCGCGCCTTCCGCTCGGCGAGGGTGCGCGGCCAGCGCTCCTTGAGATGCGGGAGGAGGACGATTTTCGGCTTCGCCGACTTCACCACCTTCCTCACGAATTTCTTCGCGACCTTCTTCACGATCTTCGCGACCTGCTTCGCCGGTTTCTTCGTCACTTTTTTCGTCATCTGCTTCGCTTTCATCTCGCTCTCCGCTGCCGTAAACGCTCCACGATCCGCTCCGTGCCGAAGGTATTGATCACATCCCCCGCCTCGAGCCACCCCTTCCGCGCGATCCCCACTCCGAACTCCATATTCTGCAGCCCGCGCGTCGAATGTGCATCGGGGCCGATCTCGAACGAGCAGCCGAGCGACTTCGCGAGCCGGCAGTGGCGCCAGTCGAGATCGAGGCGGTGCGGATCGGCATTGATCTCGATCGCCACGCCCTGTGCCGCCGCCTTCGCGATCACCGCCTCCATGTCGATGGCGTACGCCTCACGGCTGAGCAGCAGCCGTCCGGTCGGGTGGCCGAGGATCGTGACGTGTGGATCGTCCAGCGCGCGGAGCACGCGCGCCGTCATCGTCTCGCGATCCATCGCGAAGCGCGAGTGCACCGAGGCGATCACGTAGTCGAAGCGGTCGAGCAGCGCGGGATCGTAGTCGATCTGTCCGTTCGCGAGAATGTCCGCCTCGACGCCCTTCAGCACCATGATGCCGATATCCCTTGAATTCAAGCTATCTATTTCGGCGTGTTGCGCGATCACCGCTTCGGGCTTGAGCCCGCCTGCGTAGAACGCCGACTGCGAGTGGTCGGAGATTCCGATGTAGCTCCAGCCGAGCTCGAGTGCAGCCTCCGCCATCTCGGCGATCGTGGCCTTGCCATCCGAATACTCGGAGTGGCAGTGCAGCACGCCCGTGATGTCGCTCGACTCGATGAGCGTCGGCAGCGCGTTCTTCGCAGCCGCCGCGATCTCGCCTCGCCCCTCGCGGAGCTCCGGCTCGATGTACGCGAGGCCGAGCGCGTGGAAGAGCGCGCGCTCATCGCCCACGGAGACTCGCGCGCCATCGGAGCCGCGCAGCTCGTCCCCGACGATGCTCGCGCCGCGCGAGGCGGCCCACTCGCGCAGCTCGCGCTCGTGCGCCGGGCTCCCCGTCGCACGCC